>CAZTLH010000008.1:0-16790 GCA_964614335.1 uncultured Gammaproteobacteria bacterium | reverse complement strand
CAAATGTTTATTTCCGTTGATGATCTCTCCAGATTCTTCCACCGTTTGTTCCGACAGGAGACTAATTTTGCTGATATTTTGGTCGATTTCTGTAGCCACGGTATTTTGCTCCTGGGCCGCATTGGCGATTTGCAGATTACGGTGGTTAATGTCAGTGACAGCACCATTAATTGACTCCAGTGCAGTTTGTACAGCCTCTGCACGAGAAACGCCGGCCATTGCCTTGGTTTGACTCTGTTCCATTGCGCTGACCGCTGTCTGCGAACTCGTCAATAATCTTTGCACAATAACATTGATTTCATCGGCCGAGGTTTGTGATCGTTGGGCCAGTGAACGGACTTCATCTGCGACAACCGCAAAACCACGTCCGTGTTCACCGGCCCGTGCTGCTTCAATGGCCGCATTCAAAGCCAGCAAATTGGTCTGCTCTGCAATATCACTGATGACTTTGAGCACGGATGTAATATTTTTGCTTTCCTGTCCCAGCTCATTGATGACATTGGCTGCTTCCTGTACTTCATCGGCCAGTTGTTGAATATTATTCATATTGTCCTGAACCACCTGCAAACCTTCCTGGGTATTTTCATCTGCCACCCTGGAGGCGCTGGCGGCTTCATCAGCATTATTCGCGACTTCCCTGGATGAGGCGGTCATTTCAGTCACCGCCGTAGAGACCAGTGTAGTTTCAGTATGCTGCTGTTGCATATTTTCACTACTGCCCCTGACAGCGGTCATCAGTAATTGGGAGGTTGAATTCAGTTCATTGGCAGTACTTATAATTTGCTGTGTAAAGGCTGCGATTTCATCCATCATAGCATTGTAGTTTCTGGAAATTTCTCCAATTTCATCGTCACTTTTTGCTTCTGCCCGTAACGTCAGATCATGGTTTTGACCAGCATTTTTCATCAGTTCAGACAAGGCTTTGATAGGCCGAACAATGCGACCTGCAATCAGCATTACCAGAATGGAAACAATGATGGCGATCAGTGTTGCCACCAGAATGGCAAAAAGATCTTCATTTCCCTGCTGGACTTGTGCCGCCTTGTTTAGGCTAACAAAGCTTGCCAGTATTGTGGTCTGGGCTTTCTTCAATTCAGCACGCAAGCCGACGTCAGGTTGTAGCCCCTTGACTTGCTCCGCTGCAACCAGTGCCAAAAAATCTTTTCTGTAACGATCCATGTCTTTGCTGATGCTGGCTTTATCCATTGGCGAGAGAGTACTGGAGACCAGATCCTTCTGGAATGTCTTGAAATCGGTTTCAAATTTTTTCAGGTACTTGGGGTGAAAGCGAAGCATGAAGTCTTTTTCCCTGCGTCGTAACATCAGCATGTCTTTGAGCAGGCGATTGTTATCAAATTGCTTGAAATTGGCTTCCGCCTTATGCACCGAATCCCTTAAAGCCCCATACAAGCCGGTCTCGGGCGTCAGGCCAATTTTTTGTTGCAGATTGGCCACCTTCATAAAAGTTTTGTAATATTGGTCGAGGCCCATCTTCAATTTATCAAGCGGTGATGTATCCATCGCAAATTCAGTAATATAGATTTTCAATTGGGCAATGGTTTTTTCAACATCATCTGAAACTTTCTTGTATTCATTCAGGTCATTCATTGACTTGAATGCTAGAAAATCCTTTTCAAATCCCGTCATGTGAGTGAGATCAATATTGATCTCATTGGTAGTCAGTCGAATTCGGTGTAATTCAGACAAGGTATGAGAATGATAGAGTTGCAGGCCGGTCAAACCGCCAAGAGACGCGACAATCAGCAGCGTGATAAAAATCATTTTTCTTTTAATCGTCTTCAACATTGTTTATTCCTCAAATATTCTTGATACATAGCGGTTGAGATTATCGCTGCTAAATACATAAGTCTTTGACAGAAACATTTCCATCCCATTATTGTAGCAGTTGTCGGTCAAAAAGTAATAATCTTTAATGGATAACCAAATATGCAGGAAGCACACAGGAACAGGCTAAAAAGATGCTGGATTGGCCTCAGCGCCTCTGGCAGACTGTCACAAGTCTGTATGTTCAGCCAAATCACAGGAATGTCATTATTGATCTCATATTGTGTTCAATACCCTTCTATTGCCGTCCACACCTGACTATGCTACGGTTGGAACGAACCCGGAAGAGTTGCCAGGAATAGATCACTGACCCATGGAAATACCGACGTGACAAATAAAATTGCCGTAATACAAAAGCCACCAGTACTGCTGGACCGTGACGCCACCATGGCAAGTGCCCTGGAGTCGGCCCAGGAGGCAGCAGATCAGGGCGCATCACTGCTGGTCTTTCCCGAAGCCTTCATCCCCGGTTATCCAACCTGGATCTGGCGTCTGAGACCCGGCGGTGATATTGCGTTATCGGCTGAACTGCATGCCAGTCTATTAAAAAATGCCATCGATCTACAACGAAATGATCTGGCACCTCTGACCCATGCAGCAGCCGAACATGGCATTACAATCATTTGCGGGATCAATGAAATCGACAGTACATACAGTGGCACGACACTGTTTAATACCGTGGCCACCATCGGTCCGGATGGCCGGATCCTGAACCGTCATCGAAAGTTGATGCCCACCAACCCGGAGCGCATGGTCTGGGGTAGCGGTGACGCATCCGGACTCAGGGTTGTTGATACCCCGATTGGCCGGATCGGCTCACTGATCTGCTGGGAATGTTATATGCCACTGGCCCGTTACGCTCTTTATACACAGAATATCGATATTTTTGTGGCCCCAACCTGGGACACGGGAGACAGCTGGATCGCTTCCATGCGTCATATTGCCAAAGAAGGCGGCTGCTGGGTCATCAGTACGGCAACTGCATTACAGGGCAGCGATATCCCGGACACATTTCCGGAAAGGGATCGTCTTTTCCGCCCGGACGAATGGATAAATAATGGTGATGCCGTGATCATAAAACCAACCGGGGACTTGGCAGCCGGCCCATTACACCGCCAAAAAGATATTTTATATGGCGAGATCGATATCGAATTGGCACACGAGGCACGACGTTCGCTCGATGTTGCCGGCCACTATTCGCGTCCGGATATTTTCACCCTTGCGGTTGATCGTCGTCCGCAGATACCTGCTGTATTTACTGACGAATAAGCCGCTCTCACCATCGCGATTATTCTCTATTGGCTGCCACCAAGATCATACCGGATACCGACTGTAATTTCCCACCGGAATGCAGCCACAGGAGGCTGTCCGAGAACAGGAGTAGTAGCGAGGGAAAGCGGATTTGAGGCCATTTTTTCGATCATTTGAGGCGAATAGTCGTTCTATTTAACGAAAATGAAAGGAAAAATGGACCAAAGTCCGCTTTTCCGCAGTAGATTCTCTGTTCTCGGACAGCCTCCTAGATAATGGCCACGAGCCTGTCCGCACTCGGGCCTACGGTTTATAATGCACTGGCACACACTACTCGATCATTAACCGAACAGCAGGCTTTTTTATGGACAAACTCCTCGTCACCGGTGGCAACCCACTACACGGCTCTATCCGTGTTTCCGGGGCTAAAAATGCTGCATTACCGGTATTGATCTCCTGTCTGTTGACTGAAGAGCCGGTCTGTGTGAGCAACATACCGCATTTACATGACATCACCACAACCAACGAACTGTTGGGGCAAATGGGCGTATCCCTCGAGGTTGATGAATATATGGGGGTAACCGCCAGCGCCAGTGACCATATTACCGCACGAGCACCCTATGATCTGGTAAAAACCATGCGCGCTTCAATATTGGTCCTGGGCCCACTATTATCGCGTTTTGGCACGGCAGAAGTCTCATTGCCCGGCGGTTGCGCCATCGGCTCCCGCCCGGTCAATTTGCATATCAAGGGACTCGAAGCCATGGGTGCCGAAATTCAGATTGAGGGAGGCTATATCAAGGCCCGGGCCTCACGCCTGCGTGGCGCCAGAATTTACCTCGATACAGTGTCAGTCACCGGCACCGAAAATCTGATGATGGCGGCAACATTGGCGGACGGTATCACGACCATCGAAAACGCCGCCCAGGAACCCGAGGTCGTCGATCTGGCCAACTGTCTATGCAATATGGGCGCCCATATTCGCGGTATCGGCAGTAGTGTTCTCGAGATCGAAGGCGTAGAAAAACTGCACGGCACTCATCATAAAGTCATCCCGGACCGGATCGAAGCCGGAACTTATCTGGTGGCTGCAGCCACCACCGGTGGCAATGTACTGGTCCGTGATATTGAGCCCCAGGCGCTGACTGCGGTGCTGGACAAACTGGCTGAAACCGGTGTCGACCTGGAGATTGGCAACGACTGGATTCGCATCAACGCAAAAGGTCGAAAATTACAGGCTGTTAGTGTACGTACGGCGCCCTTCCCGGCATTTCCGACCGACATGCAGGCCCAATTCGCACTGCTCAACAGTGTCGCAGAAGGCACGGCAACCGTTGTCGAAACCATTTTCGAGAACCGTTTTATGCATGTCCAGGAATTACAGCGAATGGGCGCAGATATCCACATCACCGGCAACACGCTGGTGGTAAAAGGTGTGCCCTATCTGACAGCCGCCCCGGTGATGGCCACTGACTTGCGTGCCTCGGCCTGTCTGGTTTTGGCTGGTCTGGTAGCACAAGGTGAAACAGTGATCGACAGAATCTATCACATCGATCGCGGTTACGATCATATCGAGGAAAAGCTGGCTCAACTGGGGGCCCGAATTCGCCGTGTTCCCGGTGCCTTGTGGCGACGCCAGCAGCAATCTGCGGGCGGCGGCGTCTCATCATGAGCACAACGCCAGGGGACGATTCAAAAACGGAATTGCAGCGCTTAACACTGGCGATCGCCAAGGGTCGGGTGCTCAAGGATACCCTGCCCTTGCTCGAGAGGGCCGGCATCAAGGCCCTGGAAGACCCCTTCACCAGTCGCAAGCTGATATTACCAACAACACTCCCAAATCTTTCGCTGGTCGTGGTTCGATCCGCCGATGTGCCGACCTATGTCCGATTTGGTGCGGCTGATCTGGGTGTCGTCGGCAAGGATGTCCTGGTTGAATACGGCGGGGCCGGTTTGTATGAATTACTCGATCTGGGCATCGCCCGCTGTCGCATGGCAGTGGCAGAACCCGCTGAGAAACGCCCCAGTAATCACCGGCGATTGCGTATTGCAACAAAATACACCAATACAACCCGTAATTTTTTTGCCGGCCGTGGTCTTCAGGCCGAGGTCATCAAACTCTATGGCTCCATGGAATTGGCGCCACTGGCCGGTCTGGCCGACCAGATTGTGGATCTGGTTGATACCGGCGATACCCTGCGCGCCAATGGCCTGATAGAAATTGAAACCATCTCCCATGTGAGCTCCAGGCTGGTCGCCAATCAAGCCTCATTAAAGCTGAAGGATCAGCCGCTGATGGATATAACCAATCGACTGGTGAGCTGCCTCAAGCCATAAGACCCGGATACTACGCCCCATGATTCTCCCCATACTGGATACCACCAGCCCCGATTTCGAACATCGCTTTACCGCCCTGCTCGAGCGCCAGCAGGATAATGCCAATGATGTCAGTGACGTGGTTCGGGATATTATTTCCGCGATCCGTAGTCGTGGAGATGAAGCACTGCTGGAATACAGTCGGCGTTTCGATCATCTCGAGGCAACGGATGCCGCGGCATTGGAAGTGCCGCCACAACGTCTACAGCAGGCTTTGGAGCGGATCGATCCGTCACTGCGAACGGCCCTGCAGCAGGCGGCGGCCAGAATTGAACAATTTCACCAGCACCAGCGTGAGCAAAGCTGGCAGTACAGCGAAGCCGACGGTACGATACTGGGCCAGCAGATTACCCCGCTGGACCGGGTTGGCTTGTATGTCCCCGGTGGCACTGCCGCCTACCCTTCCTCCGTATTAATGACCGCAATTCCGGCCCGTGTGGCCGGGGTCGGAGAACTGATCATGGTCGCGCCCACACCGAATGATCGACTCAATGATACGGTCCTTGCTGCAGCCAGCATTGCCGGTGTAGACCGGGTATTTCGGATCGGCGGCGCTCAGGCCATTGCCGCCCTGGCCTATGGCACGGCCACGATACCTGCGGTCGACAAAATTGTCGGTCCAGGCAATATTTATGTGGCGACCGCCAAATCCATGGTTTTCGGCAAAACCGGTATCGACATGATCGCGGGTCCATCGGAAGTTGTGGTGGTAGCTGCGGGTGCTGTTGATCCAGACTGGCTGGCCATGGATTTATTTGCCCAGGCTGAACATGACGTACTGGCACAAGCCATTTTTATCAGCCCGGAAGCGGAGTTGGTCAAAAAGGTTGCTGCCGCGATAGAACGTCTGTTGCCCGGGATGCCACGCCAGCAAACGATTCGTGCAGCCCTCAGCAAACATGGCTGTCTGGTCAACTGCTCCGATATGACCGAGGCCATCGCCCTGGTGAACCGGATTGCGCCGGAACATCTCGAACTGGCGGTACCACAGGCCCAGGATGTCGCCGTCAAAATACGTCATGCCGGAGCTATATTCATGGGTAATCACAGCGCCGAAGCCCTCGGTGATTACTGTGCCGGCCCGAATCATGTATTGCCCACCGCAGGAACTGCCCGATTCAGCTCACCACTGGGTGTCTACGACTTCCAGAAAAGAACCAGCCTGATCGGCTGCAGCCCGGAAGGTGCCGCCATGCTGGCTGAAATTGCCGTTCCACTGGCGAGATCCGAAGGACTCACCGCGCACGCCCAATCTGCAGCCTATCGTCTCAATCATGAGCACTGACCAGTCAACCCAGCAACTACTGGAACGATGGGTCCGTGCTGATATTCGCGGGCTTTCGGCCTATCGGGTAGCGGACAGTCACAGTATGCTGAAGATGGATGCCATGGAAAATCCCTATACTTTGCCGCAAACCTGGACACGATTACTGGCCCAAAGACTGGCTGAAGTCGAGATCAATCGTTATCCGGACGCTGCCGCCTCAGCATTGAGAGCACAACTCGAGAAGCAATTTCCACTCCCCGCAGGGCAACAGCTGGTGCTCGGCAATGGCTCGGATGAATTGATCCAGATGTTGCAACTGGTGTTTGGTGGTCACCAACGTACGGTCCTGGCACCAACACCCAGTTTTGTGATGTATCAAATGATCGCTAAATTTTCCGGCACCCGATTCGTCGGAGTGCCACTATGCGATGATTTCACCCTGGATGTCGAGGCGATGCTTGCAACCATTGCTAAGCACAATCCCGCATTGGTCTTTCTGGCCTATCCCAATAATCCCAGTGGCAATTGTTTCGATACCGCCGCCATAGAAGCCATTATTGCCGCAACAGCCGGGCTGGTCGTCATCGATGAAGCCTATTTCGCATTTTCAGACCACAGTTTCCTGCCGCAACTTGGACACTGGGACAACCTGCTGGTGATGCGCACTGTATCCAAATTGGGCTTGGCCGGCTTGCGTCTCGGCTGGCTTTGTGGTCCCGCGGCCTGGATAGAGCAAATTGAAAAGGTACGTCTGCCCTATAATATTAATAGCCTGTCACAAGCCGCGGTGACCCTGGCGCTCGAGCACATCGAGCTGTTACAACAACAGGCACAGGAAATCTGCAGACAACGTGATCACCTGCTCCGGCAACTCGATGACCTGACGGGTATTTGCTGTTTCCCGAGTAGCGCAAATTTCATACTACTGCGGGTAAAGAATGCCGGCGGAGTTTTCGACCACCTTCACCAACAGGGCATCCTGATCAAAAACATGCACCAGAACGATTCTATCCTGAACAATTGCCTGCGTATCACCGTGGGCACGGTCGAAGAGAATACACGGCTGCTGGAAGCACTGCAGTCGGCACCTGGAATCCTTGCATAGAGCGGATATTACTTCGCAAGGACTTGCCTTGAAACAACTTGCCAGTGATATCCATCTGTGGGGTCAGGAATTGGGTTTCCAACAGATCGGTATCGCAGCAACCGGTCTGAGTCAGGCTGAAGCCCGGCTGGATGCCTGGCTGGGTCAAGGGATGCACGGGGAAATGGACTATATGGCGCGTCATGGCCACAAGCGCTCACGCCCACAACAACTCATCGCCAACACTCGGCGTGTTATCAGTGCCCGCATGGATTATTTTTCTGGTGCGGTTGAAAATATCTCCGAAAACAACGTTGATGAAGCCATCATTGCCCGTTATGCCAGAGGCCGGGATTATCACAAATTGATCCGCAAACGATTACAGCGACTGGCCCATCGCATTGCCAATATCAGCGGCTCTCAAAACTATCGGGTATTTACCGACAGCGCACCGGTGCTGGAAAAACCCTTGGCCCGGCAAGCAGGCCTGGGCTGGATTGGTAAACATACCAACCTGGTGAACAAACAGGCCGGCTCCTGGTTTTTCCTCGGCGAGATATACACCGACCTGTCACTGCCGGTCGACACACCTGCCACCGACCACTGCGGCAGTTGCCGGCAATGTATCGACATCTGCCCGACCCAGGCCATTATCGCACCCTATATTCTCGATGCCAGACGTTGTATTTCCTATCTGACCATCGAACTGCGAGGTGCTATCCCCGAGACCCTGCGTCCCGGTATTGGTACCCGGATTTTCGGCTGTGATGACTGCCAGATGGTCTGTCCATGGAATCGTTTTGCCCAAACCTCAACAGAGCCTGCCTTCCTGCCACGCGCCGAATTGCAGGCCAGCTCCTTGATTACATTATTCGGCTGGGACGAAAGCCGGTTTTTGCGCCGCACCGAAGGTTCACCGATACGCCGTATCGGTTATGACTGCTGGCAACGGAATATTGCTGTCGCCCTGGGCAATTGCAAACCGGACCCAAAAATCCGCGCCGCGTTGTGCGGCCACCGACATCCCTCCGAACTGGTCAGGGAACACGTACTGTGGGCGCTGAACCGTCAAAACAAAAAAGGCTCTGAACATGGCGGATAATGGATGACCCTGTTAATTCCTCATCATGACGCGATTTTCATTTGGTGCTAAACTCTCCAATCGAGGGTATCCCATGAAATTTTTAGATGTAAAAACCGATTTTGCCTTTAAAAAGGTCTTTGGCAGTGATCAGAGCAAGGAGATTCTTGTCAGTTTCCTCAATGCCATGGTGTACCTGGACAGCACTCATCAGATTACCGATGTCACCATCGTAGATCCCTACAACATCCCCTTGCTAAAGGGCATGAAGGATACCTATGTGGACGTCAAGGCCGTGCTCGATGATGGCAGCACCGTCATTATTGAAATGCAGGTTCTCAATCACCCGGGTCTGGAAAAGAGAATTCTGTACAACGCCGCCAAGAATTATTCCATCCAGCTAAAAAGCAGTGAAGACTATACCCTGCTCAATCCGGTGATCGCCCTGACCCTGGTCGACTTCACCCTGTTTGCTGACACAGATGATCACATCAGTCGTTTCAGGCTCATTGAGAAAGACCGCTTCATTGAGTACAGTGATGATATTGAGTTAATCTTTGTTGAGCTACCCAAGTTCAACAAACAGGAAGCCACACTGGAGGGGATACACGACAAGTGGCTTTATTTTATTAAAAATGCCGGCACCCTTGATTATGTACCCAAAGATATCGGTGCGGAATTTGTCAAAGCCTTTGCCATCATCAATGAGGCCAATATGAGTACAGAGGAGTTAGAAGCCCAGTACAAACGCAAGGAATTTATCTATATCCAGAAGTCCTCTGTGGAGTTTGCAAAAGCCCAGGGGCTCGAACAAGGGCTCGAACAAGGGCTCGAACAAGGGCTCGAACAGGGCATCGAGCAAGGCAAGCGGGAAATGGCGACAAAAGCACACCAGGCCGGGCTCTCATTATCATTAATCAGTGAGATAACGGGTCTGGATCAGACGGCAATTCTGTCCTTGTTGGAGCAACAAAAATAGATTCCGGGCGCAGCATCGCGGAGTCCCGGAATCCAGTTTAGCAGTACACAAGACTGGATTCCCGCAGACGCGGGAATGACAACTGTGTGTTCATTCAATTAACCCTATCAAGTAAGCTTTTAATGCCCACTTGATTGAGCTTTCTCGAATACTGGAGATGAACGAAGCCTTCGCAGGAGGCTGTCCGAGAACAGGAGACGTAACGAGGGAAAGCGGATTTGAGGCCATTTTTTCGATCATTTGAGGCGAGGAATGGTACATATATGTACCGTTTACGAACCTAAGGATGGAATAGTCGTTCTATTTAACGAAAATGAACGGAAAAATGGACCAAAGTCCGCTTTTTCGCAGTAGGCTCTCTGTTCTCGGACAGCCTCGTAGCCATTTGACGGGTCTGGCTGATCATCTGTCCATCTGTCCATCTGACCAAAAAATCGATTCACATGCTACCAATTTTGACAACAAATCCAGACCCTATGCACCAAATAAGTCCTGACCTCATTTTTTATTGGCCGAAGCGGGGGGCGGTCTTGAGGTATACGGCTTCTGCGGGGGTGTTTTCGCGACCCAGTATTGCGTTACGATGAGGGAAACGACCGAAGCGGCGGATAATATCCAGATGCAGCTCGGCAAAGCCGACGCTCTGCTGAAATTCGTCTTTTAGTGTCTCCGGGACGGATTCGGCCAGTTTGCGGTACAGACCCAGGCAACGATTCTGTTCTTCCAGATGTTCGGTGTGTTCCAGAGGCAGGTAGTAAAAAGTTCGCTGTATTGGCTCCAGTTGCTGGTCATGCCGAATTGGCAGGCCTTCCTTGCATAACACCAGTGCGGCGGCATCACCGGCAAAGGCCCGGGCCGTGCCGCGATAGATACTGCGGGTAAATTGATCGAGCAACAAGATCGCCGCCATACGGCCTTTTGCTGTTGATGACCAGTGGGGCAGCTCACCGGCCAGTGCGCGCTCAACCCAGATCCCGAACCGGTTTCGAATCCGGGTATCGGTGACAGCCGAACCACTCCACCACAATTCACCGCGATCTTGGGTATTCATGCCATCGGCGATGGGGCCAAACCAGAATTCATGAATCTCCTGGATCACTGCCTCGTCACTGGTTTCATCCCTGTTCATGGTTGTTGCCGGAGAAACTGCAAAAGATGGTGGTTAAAACCGGCAGCCTGTTCAATATTGGACAAATGAAATGCGCCCTCTATTGTGACCAGCTGCGAACCGGAGATTTGAGCGTGCATTGCAGCTGACTCTGCAGGCGGGGTTGCAGGATCACGGTCACCCACCATAATCAACACCGGGAGTGCGATCGATGACAGCGCCTGAAGCTGGTCCAGATGACTGATGGCATGACAACAGCCGATAAACCCGTCTACAGACGTAGCACAAATTTGTTGATGTATCTGCTGCAAAATCGCCGGCTTTCTGGCAATAAAATCAGGTGTGAACCAGCGTTCGATGGTGACATCCGCCATTGCCGGCATACCATCTCGTCGTGCGGCTGCGATCCGCTGTGGCCAGGCCGCTTGTGCCTGTTGTGGAATCCTCGCCATGGTGTCACACAGGGACACGCTGTATAAGCGCTGTGGATTCTGCAAGGCCAGGGTCTGGGCAATCATTCCTCCCATCGACAAACCGACAAAATGCACCCGATCGATCGCCAGGGCATCGAGCAGTTCAACCACATCTGTGGTCAATTGCGGCAAACTGTACTCACCCACCGGGGCCTCGCTTTGACCGTGGCCACGAACATCATAACGAAGCACCTGAAAATCCTGTTCGAGTGAATCCAGCTGTGGGCCCCACATCACACCGGCTGATGACAAGGAGTGACTCAACACCACCACCGGGGCATCCCGCTTGCCACTCAATTGATAAAATTGCTGTATGCCGTTTGCCCTGATCTTCATACTGGCCTCCGGTTGCTCTCAGTTTTTGTCACGGGTATAGATACAATAACGCAGTGCCGGCTCATAAGGGTGTGGCTGCAGACTCCCCGCCTGCCATAGCGCTGAGTCCAGCTCCGGAAAATAAACCGCCGACGGATGTTCGATCACGCCCGGAATCATGGTCACATCGATATACCGACAGCGGTCCAGGCCACTGCGATACAGTGCAGCACCACCAATCAGCCAGACCAAACCGTCACAAACCTGCAGGGCCGCGTCCAGGGAAGAAAATGTCTCGATATCCTGCTGTTGCTGACTCGAGATCACCATATTCCGTCGTTTTGGCAACTTGAGACAACCGATAGATTGCCAGGTGCGCCGTCCCATGATGATGGTATGGTTCAAGGTTAATTCCTTGAAACGCTTCAGGTCACCGGAATACTGCCAGGGCAGTTGCCCATCAACACCGATGACTCGATTCTCTGACATGGCCACAATGGCAGCCAACTGACAGGGCATTACACCGCAACCCTGAAATGGATTGCCGGTGCAGGATCGTAGTCTTCCAGCCGAAACAATGACAGCAAGGTATCGGTGTCCGCGTTCAGTACTGCGGTAATATCACCCAGTTGACGAATCGACTCATCAATCTGCAAAGTAGGCAGTGCGGTGGGTTGACGCAGCAATTGTTGCTGCAAACCTGGCACATGGTCATATTCCGCCATACTGCCATCGGCCTTGGCGGTATAGACATGGGCGTCAATCAGAGTATGGCCGAAGGTGCCTGGAGCAATCCCGGAAAAACGTGCCAGCAACAGCAATAAAAAACTGTAGCCGGCGAGATTATAGGGCACACCCAGGGCCACATCGCAACTGCGCTGGGTCAGGTGGAGACAGAGACGTTGCCGCCCATCGGCATCCAGTTGTACATTCACCACCCATAACGCATGACAAGGAGGCAATTTACTGTGCTGGGCATTGCCCGGTGCCCAGGCGGAAACCACCAGACGCCGACTCATAGGGTTATTTCGCAATTCATCAACCAGCCAGGCAATCTGGTCGCTATAGGCGACATTCCCTTGTTCGTTCTCGACCGGAAAATGCCGCCAGAAATTTCCATACGCACTGGGGACCTGTCCCTTTTCATCGGCCCAGGGATCCCAGAAACGGCAGCCATGCTTTTTCAGTAGACCAATATCGGTGGCTCCGGATAAAAACCACAGATTTTCCACGACGATATTCTTCCAGGAAATCGCCTTGGTGGTCAACAACGGAAACCCCTGAGACAGATCCACGGCATAATTGAGATTGAACGTCGACAAGGTATCGACACCGGTTCGGTTGGGTTTACGCGTCCCTTGCTCCAGCACTTGCCGTACCAGTTCCAGATATTGCTGCACACCAGACTCCTTTATCAGACGATCCCGGACTGCAATCTTACCATGAAGAATCCATTCACTTGTCCGGAGCCGGTCAGCGAATCGCCGACTGTTTTCTCACTCCAGCCACCAAATCCCGTCTCTCATATTTGTAGCCACAACTGTCATTCCTGCGAAGGCGGGAATCCAGAAGGTCGGGCCGCAAAAGAAAATCCCAGGGCGATGAAAGTTTTACCACGATCGGTTTGCAAATCCTCGATCAAGGATGAAGGATGGTTAAAATCTCAGTTTATGATCATCTTCGACCAGATATCACGATCAAACATGATCCAGATCAATGAATCATGGAAAGTATTGGCTCAGACTATGCTGCATGTAAATACCTCTGTCCCTCCGTAATGAGGTCGTTAGCTTGCCCCACCAGCATCACTAAGTGGGCCCCGCCATCACAAAATGGCGGGTTTTTTTTGTCTCTCATGATCTCAATCAACAGTTAATGCAGTCAACCCGGTAGGCAGACCGGCACTCTTGCACTACACTCCCCGCATCAAATCAACGCAGTCTATCGGCCCAATGAGGAAGGCATGACAGCCAGTTTGGAAGCACAGGACCTGGAGTGTATACGGGATTTCAGAACACTGTTTACCCACCTTGACTTTGCCCTGCAAAGTGGCGAGGCGGCCCAGGTAGAAGGCCCCAATGGGGCCGGAAAAACGACCCTGCTGCGTATTCTCTGTGGTCTGCGCTCACCGGATGAAGGACAGATTCTCTGGAATGGCCAGGATATCACCAAGGATCGCACCGAGTTCCAGACCGCCCTGGCCTATATGGGTCATGCCCATGGCATCAAGGGCGATCTCTCACCGCTGGAAAACCTGCAGTTCTGGTCCACCATTCACCCCGTGAAACAAGATTCCGGTTTTTCTGAAGTACTGGAATCTGTCGGCCTTGGCGCCTATGAAAAAACCCTCAGCCGCAGACTTTCTGCCGGTCAGCGACGACGGGTAGCAATCGCCCGCTTGCTGATCACCGATGCCCGGCTATGGATACTGGATGAGCCGTTTACTGCAATCGATACGGCGGGGGTGCGCATGATCGAAGGCATCATCTCAGATCATATCAATCAAGGCGGTATGGCTATGCTCACCAGTCATCAACCGGTGATCCTGAAGCACGGCAAATTACGAACCCTGAGGCTGACATGAGCACACAACCGGGGCTTGGGACTGGCTTTCTGGCACTGCTGCGACGGGATCTGGTATTGGGTGTCCGGCACCGTAATGAATTGCTCAATCCATTGCTGTTTTTCGTCATTGTCGTCACCCTTTTCCCCCTGGGCATCACACCTGAGGCCAGTATCCTCAAGGCTATCGGACCCGGGATCATCTGGGTGGCCGCGCTGCTGGCCACCATGCTCGGTCTCGACCACCTGTTTCGTGCCGATTATGATGACGGCTCCCTGGAACAGATGCTGCTCAGCACCCAGCCGATGCCGATTCTGGTCCTGGCCAAGGTGATTGCGCACTGGTGTCTGACCGGATTGCCTCTAGTACTGGTTTCACCACTGTTGGCAGTCCTGCTCAATATCCCGTCCGACCTCATTCCGGTGCTGATGCTGTCATTGATCATCGGCACACCCACGCTGAGTTTCATCGGCGCCATCGGTGTCGGCTTGACCGTTGGCCTGCGTGGTGGTGGCATGCTGCTATCGCTACTGGTTCTGCCCCTGTATATCCCGGTTTTGATCTTCGGCGCCAGTATTGTACAGACCGCAATTGGTGGTATGGACCCGACGGGTCAATTCGAGGTTTTGGGTGCCCTGCTGGTTTTTGCCATGACCCTGTCTCCATTGGCGGCTGCGGCTGCCTTGCGGATCGCGGTGCACTGATCTGAGGTTATTAGTCTGAAATTCACAGCATCTATATTGTAGATACTGACATCAATCAAGAATGGGTGTATCTCTGTTCGTGGGCACCACAGATTCAGTCAAGATTTATCTATATCCGGTATAATAGTCGTCAAGAGTCAAACATTGACTGGAATTTGACTACTGAGCATATTGATTGAATCCAGACCATAACCCTGTCCGCCTGGATAACAACCATTTCCTGAGACCCCTACAAGTTAGCGCAAACATATGTGGAATTTTTTTCATCGACTGGGCTCCCCGGTCTACTTTTATCGCTGGGCCGGCAAGGCCATCCCCTGGTGCTGGGGCGTAACTGCCCTTTTGCTGCTGGCCGGTCTGTATCTCGGTCTGGTCAGTGCTCCGACTGATTACCAGCAAGGTGACAGCTATCGCATTATTTTCATCCATGTGCCCTCGGCCTGGATGTCGATGTTCATCTATGTCGTGATTGCAGCTACCGGGTTTATCGGTCTGGTCTGGCGGATGAAAATGGCCGATGTCATTGCCCGCACCAGCGCTCCCATCGGGGCCATGTTTACCTTTGCTGCACTGGTCACCGGTTCGTTGTGGGGCAAACCTATGTGGGGCACCTGGTGGATCTGGGATGCACGACTGACTTCGGAATTGATTCTATTGTTTTTGTATCTGGGCTATATGGCCCTGCAATCTGCCATTGAAGACCGCAAAATGGCCGCCAAAGCGGGTGCGGTGCTGGCCCTGGTCGGAGTCATCAACATCCCGATCATCCATTATTCTGTGGACTGGTGGAACACCCTGCACCAGGGATCCACGGTCACCAAGTTCGGCAAGCCTTCGATCGACATCAGTATGTTAATCCCATTGCTGTTGATGGCACTGGCCTTTCAACTCTATTATTTTGCTGCCGTCATGATGCGTGCCCGCAGTGCACTGCTGGTGCAGGAACGTCGGGCACACTGGGTCCGTGAACTGCCGGAGGTCAACACCCCATGAGTGAGTTTTTTCGAATGGGCGGTTATGCCTTTTATGTCTGGACGAGCTATGGCATCGTGGCCCTGGTGATGACCGCAGAGGTCATTCATAACGTCCTGCAACACCGTCGTGAAGTCCGTAATATTCAACGTCAGCTGGTTCATCTTAAAGCCGCTGAAAAAAATGGAGAACGCCCTGATGAGAGCGAAACGTAAACGTCGTCTGATTCTGTCCGGATTACTGCTGGTCGGTATCGGTACCGCCGTCACATTGACCCTGATGGCCCTGAACAAGAACATCAATCTGTTCTACACCCCCACCCAGGTCCAGGCCGGTGAACCACCGATCAATCAATCCATCCGGGTGGGTGGCCTGGTCGAAAAAGGCAGTGTCAGTCGGGACAAAGAAGGTCTGACAGTCCGTTTCAAAGTCACCGATACCGCGCAGACGGTTGCGATCGAATATACCGGCATACTGCCCGATCTGTTTCGCGAAGGCCAGGGGATTGTCGCCCAGGGCCGTTTAAATGGTAAAGGGATTTTTATCGCCGATACTGTACTGGCCAAACATGATGAAAACTATATGCCACCTGAAGTCGCCAATGCCCTGCAAACGGCCAAAGCAATGCAGGTAGTCAAGTAATTCATCCATCACAGCAACCGCGAAACAGCGGATCCTGAGACTGCAAACAAACGTTACAACGCTGATGTAGCTATTCCCGGAGCCCCCTATGATCCCTGAAATTGGCAGTTTTGCCCTGATACTGGCCTTG
>CAZTLH010000007.1:0-16920 GCA_964614335.1 uncultured Gammaproteobacteria bacterium | reverse complement strand
GGCCTGTTCCGTCGCGCCGACTGCAGCAACGGTGGCGGCACCCGCTGCGCTGCGCTTGAAGAACTGGCGACGGGAAATGCTTTTTTCGTTTATATTTGTCATGCCAATCTCCTAGAAATGTCCCTGGTAATAGGTCGATCCCATTACCCACCAGATACGCATTCCATATACACCGGTTGCCGTCATAAAAGATGCTAGCACCACCCAATTCAAATTATTTCTGATCCTGGGGATCACCAGAATGATCATCGGCAACAGCAAGCCCCAAACAACTTCCATATACAGGTAAGCCCACCGAAAAACACCGAGCAGGACATCGTAAAGCATGGTGTGCTCTTCAGCAGTGCCATAGGTAGCCAACAAGAAATCATTAAAAAGCAGGAATAGATCAAAGAATATGCCATACAACATCAACCGCGACATATCGATCAGCAAAGCTTTCGATACGATCTCACGACGAGCAAATAGATTGCGTATCCACATACTGACTATCAACAAGCCGATCCCCGACACATACGCCCCGGTTAAGAACAGCAGTGGTGCAGCTGAGTCATGATTAGGATCCCGTGAAGGATTCAACTGCACAACCACACCAGTGTACCAATGCGTACCTATTGCCAGGAATACTGCAAGGATACCGAATATCCTGGCAAACTTCTGGTTGCCCTGATAGACGAAATAACTGTATATGATCATTCCGACCGGATAGGTTAATATAAAAAACGAGCCCCAAACCATTGGAGCTGACCAATGACTGAAACTGGTTACCATCAGCAAATGAAAGAAACGATATGGCTTGCCGAGATCGATTATCAGCAATATAGGTACAAGTAACAACAAGATAGTGGCAAAATTTGAGGCAAAAAACGCCACTGGCTTGTAACGTTTGACACCAAATACCCAACCCAGTGAACTGATGACAAAGGAACCGGCCGAACCACCTACCAACCAGAAATACAGCGCAATGGGAAAGCCCCAGTACTCATGATGAAAAACATTGGAAAGAATTTGGCCGTCCATTAGTAGAGCCCCCTGAAGAATTTATGTGGCGCAGCACTGAAAAATGTCTTGAAATTACGTCCGATGTGCTTCATTAGACCCCAGAAATCCATTTCGGTATCGATAATATCACCACCGAAATCACCACCCAGTTCGCTACCCGTCTTGAACGTATTTTCTCTATTGTGTATTTGTTCGCTACGATTATGGTAGGCAAATTCCGGGTCAGCAATGCGACTATCCAAGCCAATATAGAACACCTGTGGTTCGTTACCCATTTCAGGACGCAGAGTAAAGGTCTTGTTGTCACGAATACTGCGTGCGACTTCACTTTCCGGATCATTTCGATCACCGAATATCATGGCACCGCCAGTACAGGAGGCCACACACAAGGGTGCCAGACCACGTGTCACCCGGACGATACAGAAATCACATTTGTCCGCCACATCCCGAGGATTGCGTGGGTCACGGCGCTTGGCAGCCAACAAATGCCGGGCATTGTAGGGGCAAGCCACCATACAGGTCCGACAACCGATACAGCGGTTATAACGCTGCAGCACAAAACCGTCATGGTGACGAAAGGTCGCCTTGGTCGGGCAATTGCGGATACACGATGGCTGATCACACTGATTGCAAAGCCTTGGCAACACGTTTCGTTTGGTTTCTGGGAAACGGCCAACCTCCGCTTCCATAACCCACAATCGCCATTCTCCCAGCGGTACGTCATACCCTGTTTTACAGGCAGCCGTACAGGCATTGCAGCCGGTACAGCGACGCAAATCCACCACCATGGCATAACGCTTCCTTCCGACCTTGTCCAGGCTTGGGGAAATGCCATTAAACCCATATCTACGTTCAGCCACTGGAACCTCCGATTGTTACGAGGACTGCCAAGATTTTTTCTCGGTATTCGTTCTGGTGATCTGCAGTTGTGGCTTTCTGGGCGAAAGCATTGATCGACGGCAAGATCGCAACGCAAATTATATCAATCTGTGCGCTACCGACTTTGACCTCAATCAATAACTTGCCATGTAACAAAAAAGAGACGAACTGTAACAATATCATTACAGTGACTCATTGGAAAAACGGAGACCAGGCCTTATACACCGACATACAAGACCAAAGCCTGTGATCCCATCCAACCAGGAGTTCCTGCCAGGATTTAGAAACGCAAGATTTCTCGGCTGTTTTTGAGCGATTTTGGGCCAATGGCCATGGAGCGAAAAAACAGTTGGCAAATCCTGCGTTAGTGGGCGCCACTGCCATCCCACGACTCGTCCACGTTCTGACGATCTCAATGTTGATTGCAGGTTCGGGTCAATCAATGGCGCACCCTGTCTTCCCCGGGAACACAGGTTCGAGCTACTGTCAGATGAAGGCTGTACTTCGAAACCTGTTATAAATCAGAACATCTACTGCGAACAATCCGACATTGATTCACAACCATCCGAAATCACAACAGCGGCACCCGTCAGTCATTTGATGACTGGGTTTTATCACCCGAACTGAGGTCACTTGCGTCGTCAGGACAAACAAAGAATCACGAAATTCAAGGTGACCTGGAGCCTCTACTTTACTGTATCAGTCGTCCTTTTCAGTTTGCTCCGAAGCTTCATCCAGCTGACGCTCCATCTCTTCCTCGTCGAGATCGTCTTCGTCCTCATCAACATCGGCTTTTCGTTTTATCCGCCGTCCAAACCAGAGACCGGCCTCAAAAAGGATCAGTATCGGCACCGCCAGCATGGTCTGGGAAAAAATATCCGGTGGCGTCAACAACATTCCCATCACAAAAGCACCCACCACAATAAAGGGCCGCTTAGAGGCCAGTTTTTCGGGCGTGGTAACCCCCATCCTGATCATCAGCACGGTGGCCACAGGCACTTCGAATGCCATGCCGAAGGCGAAAAACAGCTTGATGGTAAATCCCAGATATTGATCAATATCGGTCATCACCGCCACCCCCTCGGGGGCAGAGGCGGTAAAGAATTTGAACACTAGCGGGAATACTACATAGTAGGCGAAGGCAATGCCGAGATAAAACAGTGCACTGCTCGAAAGCAATAACGGTACCACAATGCGTTTTTCCGAACTGTATAGACCCGGTGCAATAAATGACCAGATCTGGTATAATAGATAAGGCATGGCACAGGCTGTTGCGACTGCGAAAGCAAATTTGAAGGGAACGAAAAACGGCCCGTGTGGCGCCGTCGAAATCATGCTGTTGCCTTCCGGCAATACCCGCATCAGCGGCTCGGCAAGGTATAGAAACAAATCGTTGGCAAAGGGTGCAAACGCCAGAAAAAACACCAGCACGACCAGCACCGCACGCAGGATGCGATCACGCAGTTCCAGCAAATGGGAAACAAAGGGTGCCGAGCCGTCAGCTGCTTTCGGTTGTACCACGATCCTTGCTTCCTTGTTCCGTACCCGGTTTATTGTCTGACGCGGCAACTGCTGTCTTTTCGATGCTTTCTGCCACAGAACTACCAGCCATGGCATCAGCATTTAGTGTTGCGGCGAGATCTTCGGTCGGCTCCAGGATCTCATCCCGAATCTGACTGACCTGTTTACCAAGATCCGCCACTTCGTCGAGATCCTGACGCTCCATTTCCTGCTGAATATCCTGTTTGACGTCAGCGACCATACTACGGGCCTTGCCAATCCATAAGCCGGCAGTGCGTGCCAATGCCGGCAGACGCTCGGGGCCTACCACTACCAGTGCAATCACACCGATGAGGGCCAGTTCCCAAAATCCGACATCAAACATGCTGCTGACTACTCAGTGGCAAGTAATAATGAATCATTTCAAGACTAAATCGTTTTTTCACTGGCTGCCGGTTTGGCCGCAGCATCTGCATCAGCCGCCGTTGATTCAATCACTTCTTGCTCTGAATTTTCACCATCATCCTTTTTGCCTGCGGAATCGTCTTCAGCTGTGGCCGACTTTGGTTCTTCTTTTACCGCCTTTTTGAAACTCTTGATGGCCGATCCCAGATCGCCACCGACACCACGCAATTTTTTGGTGCCAAATATCAGCAGTACTATGACCAGAACAATGATCAACTGCCAGGCACTGATTCCACCGAATCCCATGTCCCGTCTCCTTTATCAAATACATCGTTACGGAGTTTGCACTCCCCAGGTTCCACTGGCCCGTCGCCGGGTCAGCCAAGAGGCTGTCCGAGAACGGCCAGCATTTATGGCCTTACCACAACTTATGTACTACGATTCTCTTTCTCAATAATACCGGACAAACCAAAGCGCCGATCCAGTTCCGCCAGAACATCGGTAGCCTGCAAGTTCATACTGGCCAGTAACACCAGGGAATGAAACCACAAGTCTGCCGTTTCATAGACCACATGTTGAGGATCGTTGTCCTTGGCCGCCAATACCACTTCCGTCGCTTCTTCACCGATCTTCTTGAGCATGGCATCAGCACCGCCATGATACAACTTCGCCACATAAGAGGTCTGCGGATCAGCCTGTTTGCGACTTTCCAGTACTTCAGTCAAGCGCTGTAGTATAGCAGTGCCGTCAGTCATCCACACGTTCCCCATAAATTTCAGCAGTGGATTTTACCACCGACTCGACCTCCTGCCACTTGTCATTTTCGAACTTGCGATAAAAACAATGGTGATGTCCGGTATGACAGGCGATACCGCCTATCTGCTCTACGCTCAACAGCAAGGTATCACCATCACAATCCAGACGCATGTCCAGCAAGCGCTGAATATTTCCGGATTCTTCACCTTTGCGCCAAAGCCGCTGCCGAGAACGGGAAAAATATACGGCCCGTTGTTCATCGATTGTCTTCAGCAGGGCCTCACGATCCATCCAGGCCATCATCAACACCTGACCGCTACCCGCTTCCTGGGCGATCACCGGCACCAACCCATCCTGGTTCCATTTGACTTGTTGCAAGAGTGCCTGCCTCACAACCGCACCTCAATGCCTGCCGCCGCCATATGTCGCTTTGCCTGCTCCACCGTATAAGTACCGAAATGAAAAATGCTGGCCGCCAGTACCGCATCGGCACCACCTTGCACAACACCGTCGACCAGATGATCGAGATTGCCGACACCTCCTGAGGCAATCACCGGAACAGGCACGGCATCGACCACTGCACGAGTCAACGCCAGATCAAAACCCTGTTTGGTCCCATCACCATCCATACTGGTCAGCAGAATCTCGCCGGCCCCTTCATCAGCCATACGCTTGGCCCAGTCGACGGCATTCAGGCCGGTAGCCTTGCGACCGCCATGGGTGAAGATCTCCCAGCGTGGCTCTGAATCGAAGGTCACCTGTTTGGCATCGATCGCCACAACAATACACTGCGCACCGAAGTGCCGACTGGCCTGACCGACAAATTCGGGGTGAAAGACCGCTGCCGTATTGATACCAACCTTGTCGGCACCCGCATTCAGCATCCGCCGTATATCCTCCAGCTCGCGTATCCCACCACCGACAGTCAACGGGATAAAAACCTCGGAAGCGATCGCCTCCACGACATGCTGCAGGGTATCGCGTTGATCGGAACTGGCGGTGATATCCAGAAATGTAATCTCATCAGCCCCCTGCTGGTCATAACGACGGGCTACTTCCACCGGATCGCCGGCATCACGGATATCAACGAACTGCACCCCTTTAACGACCCGGCCAGCATCCACATCCAGACAGGGGATCACTCTTTTGGCCAATCCCATCAGTCGCTACCTTGCTGAAATTTTGCCGCCAATCGAAGCCCTTCTACAAAGTCCAGTGTACCTTCATAAATGGCCCGCCCACTGATGGCACCGAGGACACCGGTCCCGGGCAGGTCGCCGAGCGCCTGTATATCTGCCAGGGATTTCAACCCACCGGCGGCGATGACCGGAATCCGGATGGCATCGGCAAGTGCGGCCGTGGTATCCAGATTTACACCGGACAGCATACCGTCACGACTGATATCCGTATAGATAATCGCCTCGACCCCATCATTCTCAAATTGTCGGGCCAGTTCCAGCAGACTGTGGCCAGAGGTTTTTAACCAGCCGTCGGTGGCCACGGCACTGCCACGGGCATCCAAACCGACAATGACATGGCCGGGAAACTGCCGACATAACTGCTGCACAAAAGCGGGTTCTTGCACCGCACGGGTGCCGATGATGACATATTGCACACCTGCTTCTATATAGGCGGCAACGGTTTCACTGTCCCGTATTCCGCCACCGATCTGTACCGGTATTCCTGGATGACGGGCACACACTTCACGAACAATGTTTATATTCACGGGTCGACCGGCCACGGCACCATCAAGATCAACAATATGCAGACGTTGTGCTCCGGCTTCACGCCAGCGATCGGAGACTCGCAATGGATCGGCGTCGAACACAGTTTCGTCATCCATTCGCCCTTGCCGAAGACGTACACATTGCCCACCCTTCAAATCGATTGCAGGGATCAGCAACATAGCAAAGCTCGCTGGACAGAAGAACCGCAGAATTTATGACGCATTTTCACTCTCATATATCCCTTTCACCAAAAGTATTGAATCAACAGCTTTCGCACGCGGTGCATATTCCGTGAAAGCGTCTGATATACAAATAATTACTCAACAGAATTCTCCTGATTGATGTCTACGAAGCTATTGGGTGCGAATCCCGGATTACCCTGCAGCATCGATACAGTCGCTCCAGTAGATCTTCGATATCATGGATTTGCCGACTGCCTTCAAGTCAGCCTGCCACATATGCCATCGGGCAGAGAGTAGTCAGAAACTCCCTGGCCAGCAGAAGCAGCTGACGAAATTCGCTCATTCTCGATCCTGACATGAGCTTCTAACACATTATATCCTGCCATCCCAGTGCACAAAGTTACGCAACAGCTGCAAACCCGCATGCTGGCTCTTTTCCGGATGAAACTGAACGGCGAACACATTTTTGCTGCCGGCAGCGGCCGCAAAAGGCACACCATAATCCGTCTCACCATAGACCTGCTCACGAAGAGACGCCTGCACACAATAACTGTGTACAAAATAGAATCGCTCACCATCCTCAATATCCTGCCATAATGGATGGGGCAAGACCTGACGCACATTATTCCAGCCCATGTGTGGAATCTTCAAGCCCTGATCTTCAGGAAATCCGGGTACCGCAGTAAAATGGTTCACCTGGCCCGGCAACCAGCCGAGACATTCCCGACCGCCATCTTCATCACTGCGATCATAGAGTGCTTCGAGACCAAGACAAAGACCCAAAAATGGCTTGCTGGTCAACACTTCACGCAAGGTCGCAAGCAGATCGTAATACTGGAGCGCCACCAGCCAGCTGCCAATCGCACCCTGCCCCGGCACCACCACCCGTTCAGCAGCCAGGATGATCTCCGGGCTGGAAGTGATATCGACCTGATGATCCGGCGCTACATGCTCCAGGGCCTTGGCCACTGAACGCAGATTTCCGGTACCGGTATCAATGATTGCAATCCTTCCCATCACCGGCCCCTGAAACGATCCAGCATCTTACAGGGAGCCTTTTGTCGATGGGATGGTGCCCGCCAATGCCGGATCAATGGCTACGGACATCCGCAAAGCACGACCAAAAGCCTTGAACAAGGTCTCGGCAATATGGTGTCCATTGCGTCCACGAATACAATCCAGATGCAGAGTACAGTGGGCATGATTGCAAAAACCCTGGAAGAATTCATGCAACAAGGCATAATCGAACCCACCGGCCGCAGCAGAGGGAAATTCTACCGTATCAACCAGCATCGGGCGTCCGGAAAAATCGATGACAACACGACTCAAGGCTTCATCGAGTGGCACATAGCTGTGTCCATAACGTACGATACCGGAACAGTCACCCAGCGCCATCGCAAATCCCTGGCCCAGGGTGATGCCAAGATCCTCGACGGTGTGGTGGGCATCAATCAGCAGATCACCACGGGCCTTGATTTCGATCCCCAGCAAACCATGGCGTGAAACCTGATCCAGCATATGATCCAGGAACGGCAATCCGGTATCAAACAGGGAGTGACTGTTGCCATCGAGCTGCAGTCGCAATTCAATCTGGGTCTCCCGGGTATGACGCCGAACTTCGGCAACCCGGCCACTCGATTTGCGATCAGGCGATTTATTCGCTGTGGGTTGTTGACTCATTGATCTGTTCCTTTGCCACGGTCGGTTCTGCAGGTCCGAGACATCCCCCACCTGCTACAGGGCGGAATAGTACCAGAAGCGAACAAACAAAAGCATCCATAACGGCATGAATCAGGTGTTGCCGTTATAATGAGCCTATCCAGGAGCAGATACAGGAGTCTCTTTGTGAACAATCGAATCAACAGGTTTTTTCTGTTAGTTGTCATGACCGGTTTGCTGGCCGCCTGCGCCGGCCCGTTTGCCCAAACCCCAGAACCATTGCAAAAAATTCGCCAGCCCTTACAGGTGGCGGCAAAAAATGGGGATGCCCAGGCCCAGTATAAACTTGGCCAGTCGTATTGCTGCAGTGGTACCAGTGCTCATTCCACCAAAACTGCATTACACTGGTATTGTCGTGCCGCACTTCAGGGTCATGCCGGTGCACAGTTTGAAATGGCCAATATCCTGGCAGGCAAACAACTGGATCTAAGTTTCAAAGATGCCAAAAGTGCCATGATGTGGTACACGGTAGCTGCTGCACAGGGAAATAGACAGGCCCTGGTCGAGCGCGAAAAAATCAACACAAAACTATCAGCCGCGGCTTCACGTGAGGCCCGTCATTGGGCCACACGCTGGACCCAGGCACGCTGTCCGTGGTGAGTTAAGAGAACCACCAGAAATTCGATATCAGGGATATATCGGCTACTTTCGCGCCTCATGCCGCTTTGCGGCACCCTATCGCAGAATAATAAGATCCATTACTTACTATTTTGTTGCAGAAGAGTCAGCGAATTTCTGGATAGCAGGAGCTCATGCGCAAGTGGCATGAGCATCCTGCCAGTTGCGCCGGGGATTCTACGAAGCCATGGCCAGGCCATTGTCAACTTCACCCTCAACCGTGCCAAAGGGAAGCCCAGCAGGACCTTTCCCTTCACGCAAGGCTTCATCGAGCATGACAATTTCGACCGCAAGACCCAGTAAAGGGGCAAACTCAACAATACCTGCAACCGAAAAATCAATAAATCCACCCGGTGTATTGATCGCAACCAGCACCCCGGCACGATGTCCCCTGACGATCACAGGTGTAAGCAAGATACTCTTTGCCGAATGCATATAGGCCCGATCCAACTGGGCCGACAGGTGCATCCCAGGATTGACAGCATCGAGTTCTTTAACATCATTTACGTCATTCACACACAATGTTTCACCGGTATTGAAGCAGTGATTGACCAAACAATGACCATCTACAGGAAGCCGTACTTTATCAGCGTCCTGGGCCACCCTGGACACCAAACTTCGGTTTTTCGGATCAAATAGCAGCAATACACAATGCTCGGCATTCAAATAGTCCCTGATATCCTCTACCAGCCGGCCCAGTACTTGCCTTCTATTTTTTACTGTCTGAATATCACTGATAAAGTCAAAAAAACACTCGCTGTTTTTAACAAATTCTTTCATATGACCTCCATTCATCTCGGGCTGTCAATCAGCAATCACACTCCACGATCAGCAATCTGAAACACCCACTCGCCTCGGGTTTGCTTGCTGTTTTCTCGATCTTTTTGCCACCAGGATTTAAAATCGACGAAAATGGTGTGAAACTGATGATCTGTTTAACACTTCGCTACCTGACTGAACGCATAAAACATGCCGAACACTTATCAATAATAAGTATTTAATTATCAAAAGAATACGGTATTGGCCATGGAACCATGCTGTCTCAGAATTGTGACAGCTGTCCAAAATTCAGAACAGGGTTGGTGGGCTTTACTAATCCAGCCCCAGGCCATAGAGTCGGTTTTTCTTCTCTCCGCTCCACTCAGCCAATATTTCTGCCGCTTTTTTTCTCGGCATATGAACACACAGGCGATCCATCATGGTTGCCAATCGCTGCTGATCCATCGATTGCACATGCTCCGCACCCTTGACCAGCACGACAAATTCACCTTTTTGCTGGATTGCTGAATCCCGCACGGTAGCAACCAGTGTATCCAGATCGGCTTTTATGATGGTTTCAAAACGCTTGGTCAACTCCCGGGCCACAACTGCCTCCCGATCGGAACCTAAAATTGCTGTCATATCCTCCAGACTGGATACAATCCTGTGACATGACTCATAAAATACCACGGTTCTCGTTTCAGAGATCAGTTCCTGCAAACGCGATTTTCGTGCCGCCGATCGTGATGGCAGAAAGCCTTCAAAGACAAAACGCTCGACCGGCAAGCCGGCAACTGAAAGAGCCGCAATCAGAGCACAGGGACCCGGGATGGGTATCACCTCAAAGCCCTGCGCCCGGACCAGCACCACCAAAGGAAATCCCGGGTCACTGATCAGGGGGGTGCCCGCATCACTGACCAGTGCGATGGACTGGCCTTGTCGCATGCGTTGCAACAGTTTTTCTGCCATATGCTGTTCATTTTGCACATGACAGGACACCACCTGCGTCGCAACCCCGTAATGCACCAGCAACGGGCGAACCCGACGTGTATCCTCGGCCGCGATGACATCGACTTCCTGTAATATTCGCACCGCCCGAAAACTCATATCCTCCAAATTACCGAGTGGTGTGGCGACAATAAATAATTGGGCCGGATTCTTTTTGCTTGAAGGACTGTTCAATCGCTATACTCTCATATTATTTGACTGGAAATATCTGCCAAAGATGCTCACGCACCAGCTAAAACCGCACTACATTGTAACTGCTCTGACACTGCTATGGCTGTCAGCCTGCACGGCACCGGTCATTGTCCGGCCGCATCTTCCCGGGACAGCTGCAAACACCAAGACCGGCACGACAACTCCGGTCTCCAGCTCACAAATCCCCACCACCACAACCGACCAGACAAGTCCTGCCAGCGGGGGCGGTCTTCCCACAACCGGTCAACCACAACAAAACCGTGTTGCCGAACTGCTGCAGCGCGCGGCGAATGCAGCAACACCCCAGCGGCAACAATTACAACTCCGTGCGGTTGGTCTGCTGCTGCAGGCCAGACAGCAGCAACAGGCTGCTGACCTGCTGGCAGGTATCGATACCAGCCAGGCAACGACAGCACAACAAGCACAACAGAAACTTTATGCCGCTGAAATAGCCCTGACACAATCACGCCTGCGACGGGCCGAACGCTTGCTGGGCGGTGTAACAGGGCTGGGCGGTCTGCCAGCCGATCTCCTCGATCGGGCCTATCAATTACGAAGCCGGCTGCATCTGGCCAAAGGTTCCATCCTGGCCGCTGCCATCGACCTGATTCAACGCTCCACGACGCTCACCGACTCCCAGTTGACACGCAACAATGAACACCAGATCTGGCAATTGCTGAACAGTGTCACGACCAGCCAACTGCAACGGACCCGATCTACACAAAATAGCACCCTGATTAGCGGCTGGCTGGACCTGGCTTTGACCCAACAGTCCGCAGTCGATCCATCGCAAAATTCGATGTCAGCATTGCGAAGCTGGCAAAGCCGGTATCCCGATCACCCCGCAGCACAGCGATTATTATTTGATCTGGCACCGGGACTGGCCCAACAAGTTTCAAATCTGCCACAGCCTCATAACATTGCACTGCTATTGCCTTTGTCGTCAAACTATGCCCGTGAAGCCAAGATCATACAGGACAGTATTCTCGATGCCAGCCAGACAACCAACCGGTCACTGTCAACCGATTCATCAGCACAAATCAGGATCTACGACATTGGCGATGACACTACATTAGCCGGCTTGTATTATCGTCAGGCCGTCCAGCAAGGCGCTGACTGGGTGATTGGCCCCCTTGGCAAGCAGGCAGTCAGCGACCTGGTGGCCAACACCGAGCTGACTGTACCGACATTACTCCTGGCCATATTGCCGGCAACAGTGACAACAAATGCCACTACCTTCCAGCTGGGCTTGCCACCGGAACAGGAAGCACAACGTCTCGCCGAACGTGCTGCGCGTGATCGTCTGCACAGCCCTCTGGCGCTGTATCCGGACACCCCTCGAGGCAAACGGCTGGCACAGGCCTGGCAAAAACGCTGGCAACAGCTCGGTGGCAACATTGCCGGTCTGGCCACGTACGACCCTAAAATTAGCGATCAATCCCGGGTTTTGAAAAAATATCTGGGCATCCAGGCTTCGGAACTACGCAAGAATCGTTTACAGGCCATATTACGAACCAGTCTAAAATTTCAACCACGTCGGCGCCAGGATATCGACCATATCGTACTGTTTGCTGATGCTGCTGCAGGACGTCTAATCAAGCCACAACTAAACTTCTATCAGGCCATCGATTTACCGGTCTATAGTACATCCGATATTTATGAAGGCAAACCCGACAAGATTCATGACGCCGACCTCAATGGCATTCATTTTGCCGATATGCCGTGGATTATCAGTCAACAGGGCATGCTGGCTGTCACACGAACACAATTTCTGCAATCAACCCAGGCCACCGGGGATCGTGCCAGCCGACTCTATGCCCTCGGTATCGATGCCTTTCGTATCCTCCCTCATTTAGGCTATTTGCGTAACCGCCCAGATAGTGTCTACAACGGTGTTTCTGCCAGCATGCGCATGGATGCAACCCGGCGCTTGCAGCGCTACCCGCTATGGGCTGTTTTCCGCAACGGCCTGGCGATTGTTGACCCCACTGACAATAGTCTTGGCGCAATCTCGACGGCCATCACTACTTCAGCCGACAGCCCACTCCAGTCAGGAGCACCCGTGCATGAAATCAACATTGGAATCATCGAACACAACAACACAGATCGGTCGTCGGGGGGAGCAGATCGCTGGCAACCACCTGCAGTCCCGGGGTCTGAAGATTCTCCGCCGAAACTTCCGGTCCCGAATGGGTGAAATCGACCTGGTCGCCAAAGATGGGAATGAAATCGTCTTTGTCGAAGTTCGCTTACGCAAATCAAATCGATTCGGATCTGCCGCAGAAACCATTGATCAAAGAAAACAGCAGCGTATTCGTCGTACGGCACAGGTATACTTGCAACAATGTCGACAGAATGACACAGCCTGTCGGTTCGATGTCGTCGCCATCACCGGAACACCGGATAATTATCAACTGGAATGGATAAGAGACGCATTTTGAAAACTGACTCCTGCAACAAATCCGTCGCAACCGATATCGAAAGTCCGTTACCGGCACTCGTCCGGTCCGAAATGCTGGACAGTCAGGCTGTATTACAACGGTCCATTGATATGCTTCAGACACCGGTTGCAACAGCCGCCAGACTATTGATTGACGTGCTGGAAACGGACCATACTGTATTCAGCTGTGGCAATGGCGGTTCGGCCGCTGATGCTCAGCACTTTTCTGCCGAATTGCTCGGTAGTTACCTGCGCTCACGTCCAGCCTTACGGGCCATGGCGTTGACAACAGACACTTCCAGTCTGACCAGTATTGCCAATGACCAGAGCTATAACCAGGTCTTCAGTCGTCAATTACAGGGGCTGGGCCGTGCTGGAGATGTCTTGCTTGCAATCAGCTCATCCGGAAACTCAAAAAGCATCGTAGAAGCCGTCAATATAGCCCATCAACTGGATATGCACTGTATTATGCTAAGCGGCAAGGATGGGGGTGAACTGGCCGCAACCGTACAGACTGCAGATGTAGAAATCCGCGTACCCGCCCATGCCACTGCCCGCATCCAGGAGATCCATGGCCTGGTTATCCATTGTCTATGTGACTTAATCGATCGTAATTTCGCCGAGGAATCCGCAGTATGACCACATTCGCCCTAACATCCAAAAACAGCCTTCAAAATATTCGCCATCACCTGGGGATGGCGCTGATCGCAGTTCTGACTGTAATCACCATCAGCGGTTGTGTTGCAACGGCCGTGGGTATTGCCTCCATCACTTCCATCGACATCGCGTCAGACCGACGGACGGCCGGTAATTTTATCGATGACAACAAGGTTGAGATCAAGATTTCCGCAAGTCTGAAACTCGATGACCCGCTGCGTCAGGCCAAAGCTCATGTCAGCGTGACGGCCATCAATGGAATTGTGTTACTGACCGGTGAAGCACCCAGTGCTGAATTGCGCCAACGGGCAGTCCAAATTGCCAGCGGTTATCCGGAAGCCAGCAAGGTCATTAACCAGATCCGGGTGGCCCAGAGTTCCGGCACCAGCAGTCGCACGCATGACACCTGGATTACCGGCAAGGTCAAAGCCGCCATGCTCAGCGCCTCCAATCTCAGTGCTACCAATATCAAGGTTGTGACCGAAGCCAGTGTGGTCTATCTGATGGGTCTGGTCACCCGCGTGGAAGGCAGTGCGGCCGCCAAAGCCACCACAACCGTCAGTGGTGTCACCCGTGTAGTCAAGGTTTTCGAGTACATTCCGCCACAATAAGTCATTTTCAGTGATTCGTTTCGAACACAAAATTGTCAATTCGCCTGACACACTGAAAACACAGCTGGCGCCCCTGCCAAGACCACTAGTTTTTACCAATGGTTGTTTCGATATTCTGCATCGCGGTCATGTCAGTTATCTCGATCAGGCGGCTCAACTGGGTAGTAGCCTGGTGGTGGCAGTAAATAGTGATCGCTCGGTCAGGAAACTGGGCAAAGGCGATAACCGACCTGTCAATCCACTGGCTGACCGTATGGCTGTACTGGCCGCATTGGCTTCTGTCAAGCTGGTCGTTTCGTTTGACGAAACCACACCAGCAGCCCTGATCGCATTGGTGCAACCCGATCATCTGGTCAAGGGGGGTGACTGGATCCCGCAACAAATCGTCGGTGCAGATTTTGTCCTCCAATATGGCGGCAAGGTCCATTCCATCCCCATCCTGTACCCACGCTCGACAACCACCATGATCGAAAAAATCCTGCGGGATCATGTCTGATCCGGGCATCCAAAGTGAGCTGATCGAGGCGCTACAACAGGCTGTCGGAGTTGAAAATGTTTACCTCGACCCGGGGGATACCTGGGTCTATGGCAGTGATAATTCACGTCGCCATCACCCACCGGATCTGGTGGTGTTCGCCGAGCAACATGAACAGATCGTAGCAATCGTAAAAGCGTGTGATCAGTCACGAACCCCCCTGACCGTACGTGGTCGCGGCACAGGGACTACCGGTGGTGCAATCCCGATCATGGGTGGTGTCGTCCTGAGTCTGGAACGGATGCGTGTCGAGCCGATAATTGACGCAGCCAACCGGGTAGCACGCGTACAACCGGGCGTCCTGAATCAGGATCTGCAACAATCTGCTGCCAAACACGGTCTATTCTGGCCACCGGATCCGTCCAGTGCTGCATTCTGTACCATCGGCGGCAACCTGGCCTTCAATGGTGCCGGACCACGTGCGGTCAAATATGGCACCCCACGCGATAATATTCTGGGACTTCGTGCGGTTACCGGCGATGGCCAGTCGCTGCGTACCGGTGTTTATACCACCAAAGGCGTGGTCGGCTACGATTTGACACGTCTGCTGGTTGGCTCCGAGGGAACACTGGCCATTATCACCGAAGCACTGCTGAAACTGACACCGCTGGCAGAAAGCAAGGTCAGTTTTCAAGCCTTGTTCGCCAGTGTAGAGGCGGCCACTTCTGCGGTTATGGCCCTGATGGCACAACCCATGACCCCCTGCGCCCTGGAATTTGTCGACCAGGCCTGTCTCCAATTGATCCGTCAACAAGGTTATGAAAACCTGCCTGCCAATGCTGCTGCGATGTTGTTGATCGAAGTCGATGGTCCGCAGGCGGCCATGGCACGCGCCACTGAAGCGGTGACCGAGGCTACCGACACACCGGCTCTACTGCTGCTGGAAACGGCAAATACCAGGGATGAATATACAAAGATCTGGGCTGCGCGCAAAGCCTTGTCACCGGCATTACGTACCATCGCCCCCAACAAGCTGAACGAAGACATCGTCGTACCGGTGTCACGCATCCCGGAGTTAATCAATGGACTCCAACAAATCGGCGACAAATTCAGCATCCCCATCGTCAACTTTGGTCATGCCGGCAATGGTAATCTGCATACCAATCTCCTTTATGATACCCAGGACCCAATACAGGCCAGCAATGCCCGGCCCTGTCTTGATGCGCTGTTTGACCTCGTACTGCGACTCGGTGGTACCCTGTCCGGCGAGCATGGTACAGGACTGGAAAAACGGGATTATGTGGATCGCGAAATTGAACCCGTAACCCTGGAATTGATGCGCCGGATTAAACGGCAATTTGATCCCCGCGGGATACTCAATCCTGGCAAAATGTTCCCTGTAATCCACTGATTCTGATGCGAGACAAATGTCACCGATACTGGGACTGATTCTGATTTCGATCATGGTTCTACTCGTGATCGACGCCATGAACACCCGGGAACGGGCAACCACACTCGCCCGCAGTCAGTGTCGAAAGCTCGGCTGGCAATTTCTTGATGGCACCGCTGCCCTGTCATCGCTGCGACTGGTCTGGACTGAACAACGACTGGTATGGCGCCGACGTTACAGCTTTGATTATGTTGATGAATTCAATAGTCGTCGTCGTGGAATCATCATTATGCTGCATGGACAGCTTGAGCATTTTATACTGGAGCAAAATCTCGCCACTACTGCCTCATCAAACCAGACCCCTGATGAAGCAGGACATAACGATCATGGCTGATACCAGACAACACTTCCCGCCCAATAACGAGGCTCGTCAACCGAATCTACGGGATGTCGGCAAATTCTCTGCCGGTGGCTATCTGGACTTCATATTATGCCTGGTATTTCCTCGAATTCATGTTCAGACACAGGTAAGATAGTTGTCATGAATCAGGGTCATACAAACAGATCTGTCAGACGTATTCTGCTGTCACTATCTTTAGT
>CAZTLH010000006.1:0-18417 GCA_964614335.1 uncultured Gammaproteobacteria bacterium | reverse complement strand
TCTGGAAGTTGACGACAATGCCGTCTTCATCCACCTGGATACCCTTGGTATCCTGGCCACCAATGTCCAGCACAGTTCGTGTTCCCGGATACATCAGATGTGCGCCAAGACCATGACAAAGAATTTCGGAGCGAATATGCTCTTTGGGAAAGGGCAGACGGACACGGCCATAACCGGTCCCGACCACATAAGTTTCTTCCAGTTCAATGTCCAGCGCATGACTGATTGCCGCGCGTATTTGTGCCGAATCAACAGTGAGGTCTTCTTCCTTGAGCACGCGATCGAGTGCGCGGACGAATTTTTCACCCAGATTCTCATTCGGTGGCCGATTCTCGACATCGATAATCGATTTATCATAGACATTGACCAGGATATCAAAGTTGACCTCGGTCTTTTTGGCCTCTTCTTCGGCAAAGTTCATATAATCGGAACCTGCCAGATCACGAAAAAAATCGGATTTTCTGACCACACCCGGCGCAAACAATTTGGCCAGTTTTTCCCGCATCAGGACAAAGATATGCTCGAGCGAACTGCCCAGCAAGGCCCGCTGACCCAGATAACGCAGATCATCCGAGTATTTGCTACAGGTGTCGTACAGGTCCTCGAGCTGTTCGAGGAATAATTCCAGCCGGAAATAGCGTTCCAGATTATCCAGCAACCGCTCCACCTGCTGTTCCTGCAAGCCGTCAACAGCCTTTAGCGCCCGATGAAACAGGGTCAAACGGGTACTGACAACCGCCTCCAATTTGGCGACCTGACTGGCCGTATCGTAATTCGAACGGGAATTAGTGATACCACGACCGAGCACATCCCCCTGTTCATCCATGACCACCGCTTTGGTCGTGGTGGAGCCCAGATCAATACCGTAATAACATTTCATAACGACCTCTCAGGCCACTTTGGCCGGGCTGTGTTTTTTCTGACTCAACATCTGGAAATAACTCTCCAGCCGATTTTTGACATTGGCCGCCGAAAAATAACGCGGATCCACCAGGTCGGTTTCGATGAAACCACCCGGTTTGCCGGTGCGTTTTTCAATCTCTTTCATCATCATCAGCTGACCGGCAGAGAAACTGTTACAGCTCTTGATGGAATTGATCAGCAGACCATCGGCCTGGTATTCCTCGAGATACTGCTCCATCATATCGACCCGGCTTGGCAGGTTGCGATTGGTGTAGCAACCCAGGCAATATTCCGCCAGCGATTCCAGTGGCCTGTCGGGATCATGACGAAAACCGAGATCATAAACACCACCGACCTTGGTATAGGTACTGGCCACCACCACGGCACCTTCGTCATAGAACATCTTCCAGAATTCACGAAAACTGGTCCAGTTTGGTGGACCTTCGACCACGATGCGGAATTTTTCCTCCCCCATATCCCCTTCAGGGGTAATGGGACCCAAACCATCGGCGAGTCGTTGCTCGATCTCACCACGAAGCAGGGTGTAATAATCAATCGCATCCTGGGTACCACGAAAGGCGGTGAAGATCGGACCGATATAATAAACCCCACCAAAATAAGCATCGATCGGTGAACGGATATTCTTGGCACTTTCCAGCACCCAGACCAGATCGTCTTCGGCCTTGGCCGAACGGGCCAGATTTTCACGTAACCGGTCGATATCGAATTTAACCCCGGAGACTTTTTCCAGACCGGGAATGACCACTTCCTTGAGCTGTTTGACCACGAAGTCACGCATATTGTCGGTGATCACACCATCACCGGTATACGGCACCTGCAGCATCACGGTTTCACAGCCGTATTCATGACGCAGCAGTTCAAACCATTTCATGAAGGTAAAACAACCGGTATAGGACAGTAACAACAGGTCAGGCGGCGGCATCGGCTTGCCATTCGGTGCAATATTGCCCCTGGACATCATGCCGATATCCGATTTGACATAGGTACAGACATCTTCGGAGTAACCGGCGCGTTCGGCCTCCATGATCATGCCGCCACTCTTCTTGCGCATACCGTTGTTGATGGCATTGATTTCCGGCAAATTGTTCAGCAAACCGAAGCTGCGGATCAATTCATTCAAATTGCCCGGGACAAAGGTGGAAACCACCTTTTTACCACTTTCGGCAGTGGATGTCAGGGCGTCGTAATTGCCGGCAATCATCTCCTTTTGTTTGAGCATGGAAGCATCTTTAACAACTTCGGGGGTGCTGCTCTGGCGTGTGGTCACGGTCATCGTCCTGTCTCCTTAGTTCCACAATTTCAGGGAATCGGCAAAGGTACCGGCCTGTTCCCGGATCGGCTGCATCTGCCCGGAATTTTCTGCGTATTTAAAGGCGATGTGCGGGACATCATTGTCACGCATCTTGTCTTCCAGCATCGGCTGTTCCAGCAGGGCCGGATCACAGAAGCTGGGGGCCGCAAAGATGACCCCTTCCGCCTTGTTGGTCCGCACCGTATCCAGCAGAAACTGCCCGACTTCCTCCTTGCTGTTGCAATACTTGGCCGAAGTATCGGCGGAATGGTGAAGAAAGGCATCGGCCAGGTTTTTGATCGGGTCACCAGTGGTCGGAACCTCTTCCAGTAACCAGCGATTCACCAGCATATAGTCATCATCGACCACATAACAACCTGATAATTCCAGTGATTTAATCAGATTCAGCGGCGGTTGCTCGCAAAAAGCGCCACTGGTGACGATCCGGCAATTATCCCGCCGCGGGCGATCTTCTGCCTTCGCTGCGGTCAAATATTCCTGCAACAGCGTGATATGCGCTTCAACCGGCAGTACCTGCCCGGCTCGCATCAACAGATAGACCTCGGAACTTGGTGCTTTCCACGGTTCAGCAGATCGAAAAGCGTAGATCTCACGCACCTTTTGACGGTGGGTGTTGTAGATTGCAATCGACGCGGCAATGGCTTCGTCGGTGATCTCATGACCGGCCAGTTTCTGCAGGTCACGACGCAGACCCTGCATCTCTTCCTGATAATACGTGCCACCGATGCTGTCAGTATAGTTCTGTGGTACATCAAAATATTTTACATACATCTCCGGTTTGAGCATTTTCCACATCCCCGACAGATTGCGGATGACATCACAAATGCTTGGAAACAACATGCCGTCGACAAAATCCAGCCGACCGGTGATACCCAGTTCGATGGTCGAACGCGGGATCCGGCAGATATAACTTTGATAAAAAGCATCGCCGTGAATGACTTCCAGTTCATCACCCCCGCCGAGGATACCCATCGGCAGCATACCCGCGGCATGGATGATCTCTTCAGGCACATAAACCGGCATAAAGCCGATGACCTTGCGTCCCGCTTGCGCTTCCTTCCAGGCTTTGGGTACCGAAAAATCGATATCCCGATAAAGTGTCTCACAATAAGCGGTAATCTCGGCAGTCGTTTTCATTTGCTGTCCTCCCATATTGCAGGGCGTTTTTCCATATACGCGGTAAGACCTTCGACCGCGTCACGGCTGTGCATTAAACCATCCAGATAGAGTGTTTCCACCTCGCTTAAACGGCTACGAATATTTGCCACCGTATTACCGCGTACAGCACGCAGGGCAAAACGCAAGGAAGAAGCGGAGCGTGGTGCCAGCTGCTGGTCAAACCAGGCCAGCGCGGCCGCTTCCGGGTCATCAGCCCGTTGGTCGATCAAGCCGATTCGCAGGGCTTCCTCCGCATTCACACTGCAACCCGATAACAACAGCGCTTCGGCCCGGGCCGCACCGATTCGTGGTGGTAACAGACAGGAAGCGGCCGGTGCAAAAACAGCCAGTTGAATCTCCGGCTGACCCAGTTTGGCATCCTCGGCGGCAAATAGCTGGCTACCCGCCAGCGCGACTTCCAGCCCGCCACCGAGACACTGACCCCGAATCGCAACCAGGATCGGGACCGGGAATTCCAGCATGCTGAGAATCAGCTGATGCAGGGCCTGCAGCATTTGGGCACAGCTTTGGGGAAGATGTTCCTGAATACTGGCACCAAAACTGAAATGTGGCCCCTCGGCCTCGAGCAGGACCGCCTTGAGACGGTTGTGATCCGCATATTGTGTGAAGACATTCTGCAATGCGACAATCATGGCCGCATCCACAAGATTGGCCTTGGGTCGATTGAAACGCAGACGCAGCAGCTGGCCCTCGCGATCCAGCCAGGTCGTCAGTGGCGAATTTTGATTGGATGCTGGTGCATTCATCGCCCTATTCCCGCCCCGGCAACAGACTTTCCAGCAATTCCCGTGACCACGGTGTGCCCTGGGCCAGGGCCTGACGTAAGGCAATAAAGTCAATTTCGCGACCGTCTTGACGGTTGCCTTCATTAAAGGCCCGAAAACCGGCATTGGCCTCATTCATCATATTCAGTGCCAGCCAGGCCCGGGAGTTTTCGTGATTTCGATTCCAGGCATCGAGTTTGGGTTTACGCAATTCTTCCAGACTCTTGGTCATGCATTCGGGAAAGGTTTCCAGCAATTTGGCACACAGCTTGTCGACTTCGGCGTCGAGCAGGGTCAAATCGACTTCCCCGCTTTTCAGCAGTGCCTTGGCAGAAGCGAACTCTTCACCCGTTTTAAATTCCCCGTGTATGACACGTCCGTAAGTATCGAACATCCGGTCGGTAATCACGGTCGGATTGGCAATGAACTGGCCATCAATTTTCAGCGCCGGAACAACCTGGGAGATAATACCCAGACGATAGGCCTTGTGAGCCGAAAACGGTTCACACAACGTGCCGGAAACCATGGCCTGTTCGCAGCCGATCATGACCGGCAGAAAATCGGTAGCCCCCCCGACCGCGGCCGAACCGTGTTTGGGACCGGCCTGGCCGAAATTCGCCAGATCCTGGGCGATCGAGAAGTCCGCCGCCATACCCAGCTCCTGGCCACCACCGATACGCATGCCATTGATCCGGCAGATAACCGGTTTGTCACAAGTCAGAATTGAGCTGACCATGTCATTGAACAGCCGCATGTACTGCCGGTATTCCTGGGGGTTACCGGCATAATATTCGGCATACTCCTTGGTATTGCCACCGGTACAAAAAGCCTTGTTGCCACTCCCGGTGAACACCACCGCACTGACATTGCGGGCATTACTGGCCGCACGAAAAGCCAGAATCGTGGCTTTGACCATGTCGGTGGTATAGGAATTGTACTGCTGCGGGTTATCGAGAATAATCCACTGATTGTACAAGCCGTCAACGACCGTACCATCCAGACGACGCGCCGGCCGTTTCTCCACCCGTAGCCCTTCGGCCACCAATTCAGGCACCAGATTATGATCCTTGAGTTCAACCGGTCTGGTCTCACTGATGATTTTATTCACGCCATCACGCATTGCATTCCCCTTAATCGGATTTGAATTGTCGTTACATTATTACGGTAGATCTGGTACCAGAATGGCACGTTCAGTTAATTCATGCGCCTTCACGGCCGCAAATACGGTATTGATATCGCGAAGATGGTGGAGTTTGATAAAAGGTTTCATCTGTACCTTGCCCTGTACGACCAGGTCATAGGCCGACGGATAGTGTGCTGGCAGACAACCCCAATTGCCCTGTAGACGGGAGCTGAAGGCCATTAAATTGGACATGCGAATTTCCAGTTTGGCCATGGTGAAGCCAACCACTGCCAGATGGGATCCGAAAGTGAGTAAACTGTAGGCCAGGGTTTGACCTGGCACAGAGCCGGAACATTCAAAAATTTTCCATTCTGTGGCACGCAGACCACCGCTTTTGGCAAAACTGCGGATTTCCTGCTTAATGGCCCGGGCATCGAGCTCTGCGGCATTCAGGGTCAAGGCGGCACCGTATTGCTGCAACTGCGTCAATTTGTCCTGATCGACATCGACCGCCACCACGGTCGCCCCCATGGCATGGGCCAGCTGCACGGCATAACCACCAACACCACCGGTACCGATAACAATCGCCAGATCACCAGGGTTGATGTCCGCCAGCAACACAGCCTGGTATGGCGTAGTGACCGCATCGGCGAGGACGGCAACTTCGGCCAGACTCATGCCGGCAGCGGCCAGTTGTTGTTCATCTACCGCACACATGCCACGTGCCGGGACTGTGATATGACTGGCAAAACCGCCGTGGATATCATTCCCGGGCATTTTCTGGGCCCGGCACAGGGTACCCTGGCCACGTTGACAAAGGTCGCATTCGCCACAGGGGATCACTGCAGGGATCACCACAGTCTTGTCCTGCCAGGCTGAGGCATCAGCACCACAGGCCACCACCCGGCCACTGATTTCATGACCCAGGGTCAGGGGCAGAGGTTGATTTAGACGGACACCATCATAAAGAAAGCCCAGGTCAGTGTGACAAACACCACAGCCGGCGACTTCTATCGTCACTTCCGCCGCGGCAGGGGCTTCGAACGCATGATCTTCGCAGACAAAGGGCTCATCGACTGCGGTCATTAACCAGCGATATCCAGAGATACTCATATGGGTCATTTCCTTTGGTAAAGATACGATGGATCAAGCAATGAGGTTGGTGAATTATATTTCATATGAAATACTTGTCAAGATCATTTATGCATTATATTTCCTTTGACAATGTGATTTTCATGAAATAAGATGCTTATCACGCTGAATTTGATGTCGTGCATTCATGATACAGGCGTTATACACCAGTCACATGATTGATTGGCAGGCATAAAATTTCATTTTCTTGAAGAGGGTTAGTGAATGGCAACAATCTCACAGGCTACGGTACAACCGTCAATTTCCATCGCCATACTCGGTAGTGGTGGTTCCGGCGTCATGACCACCGGTGGGCTGCTGCTGGATGTCGCCGGCCGTGCCGGCTGGTTTGGCATGATGACCCGCTCGGCCGGCCCACAAATCCGTGGGGGTGAAGCGGCTGCACTGCTCAGACTGTCACCACAACCGACAGAAACCCACAAAGATCATTTTGATCTGCTGCTGGCACTGGACTGGCTGAATGCCGATCGTTTTGTTGGCGAAGTGGATCTGAATCAACAGAGTCTGATCATCGGTGATGAAGGCAAAATCCGACCGGATGCCATCGCCGCCATGGGCGGGAATTATTTTGAACTGCCACTGACCGCCACGGCCAAGTCGATCAAAGGAGGTCGTATCAACATGGTGGCCCTGGGCGCACTGGCCGGCATGACCGGTATGCCATTATCCGATGTCATCGAAGTGCTGATCCGATCCTTGCAACGCAAAGGGCAGGAAGCGATCGATGCCAGCATCGCCGGGATCCAGGCAGGTAGTGAAATCGTCCGTGGCCTGCCCGCATTACCGGCCATCGGCGAACCACCGACGGTTGACTCACCGCACTGGTGTATTACCGGCAATGAGGCCACCGGTCTGGGCGCCATAAGAGGTGGTATTCGCTTTGTCGCAGCCTACCCGATCACCCCGGCTACCGAAGTCCTGGAATGGATGGCTCCGAATCTGATGAAGGTTGGCGGGGCCCTGGTCCAGGCCGAGGATGAACTGGCCTCTATCAACCAATTGATTGGCAGCTCATTCGGTGGCACACCCTCATTGACCGCGACCTCCGGCCCGGGTCTGTCATTGATGACCGAAGCCATTGGTCTGGCCGTGGCCTCGGAAACACCGGTGGTGGTGGTTGACGTCATGCGTGGTGGTCCATCGACCGGGATACCGACCAAATCCGAGCAATCTGATTTAAATATCGCCATCTATGGTTTGCATGGTGATGCACCTCATGTTGTGGTTGCCCCCAACTCGGTTGGTGACTGTGTTTTTACCGCACAATGGGCCACCCATCTGGCCGAAAGTCTGCAAACGGCCTGTATCATGCTGTCGGATCAGTTTCTGGGTCAGACCCGGGCCATCATCAACCAGCCTGCCGACATCGCTTTTGTCGCCGGCGGCCGGCAATTGGCCAGCAAATCAGAGACCTATTGCCGTTATGCCGTCAATGACTCGGGAATCTCACCGATGTCCCTGCCCGGTACAGCGGGCTGTCAGTACACCGGTGATGGTCTGGAACACAATCCGGCTGGTACCCCTTCGAGTCGTGCGGAAGACCATATTGCACAACTCGACAAACGCAAACGCAAACTGGATCAATTTAATTATGGCAATCATTGGGCGCTGACCGAGGGTGAGGGCGAAACCGCCGTCATTACCTGGGGCTCCAGTACCGGGGCCATCCAGGAAGCCCTGACCACACTACGAGCGGAAGGCTATCCGGCGCGTCTGATTTCACTGCGGCTGCTCTCCCCCATCCAGCCCGAGCGTCTGCAACAGGCACTCGATGGGGTGAAGAAGGTATTGATCGTTGAACAGTGTCACGGTGCACAGTTTTATCACTACCTGCGGGCTTTTTATCAACTGCCGGGTGAAATCCGCTCGATGGCGATCCCTGGCCCGCTGATGATCAAACCCAGTGATATCTACCAAGAACTCAAGTCCTGGGAGAACCTCTGATGGAAACAGCAGCTTCTTGCACAATGATGAAACCCAAAGACTACAAATCTGGTGTCAAACCGGTATGGTGCCCGGGTTGCGGTGATTACAGCGTCCTGCTGGCCATTACCAAAGCAATGGCCGAATTGAATCTGGCTCCAGAACAGGTCGCCCTGATCTCGGGTATCGGCTGTTCGTCACGTTTGCCGGCCTATCTCAATGTCTACGGCTTTCATTCGGTGCATGGTCGGGCCCTGCCGGTTGCTACCGGTCTGAAGATTTCCCGACCCGATCTGACCGTACTGGCAGCCGGTGGCGATGGCGATGGCTTCTCCATCGGTGGCAATCATTTTATGCATACCTGTCGTCGCAATGTCGATATGACCTATATCGTCATGGACAACCAGGTCTATGGCATGACCAAGGGTCAGGCTTCACCCACTACCGACCCGGATTGGGATCACAGCAAGCTGACCCCGGGTGGCACCAAGATCAACCCCTATTACCCGTTGGTAATCGCCCTGGCCTCCGGTGCCAATTTTATCGCCCGGGCTTCCAGTACAGACCCCAACGGCGCGGCCAGGGTCATCGTCGATGCCATTCGTCACCCCGGCTTTTCCTTTGTCCACATGTTAAGCCCCTGTGTGACATTTCGCCCGGAACAACGGGAATGGCGAAAAATGGTCCGTCCTGCACCGGTGGAAGCGACTTCCAATCCTGCGACGGCCGCACATCGTCTGATGACCGATGATAATTTCTTCCTCGGTACCTTGTACAAAGGCAATCGGCCACCGTATCAACCGGACCTGACACCGTTGATTGATAATCTATCCAGCATTGAAAAGGGCTTTGAATTATGACTGATATGCAACAGCCGACGACTTCAATCAATAGCAAGGCCGAGTTACTGGCCCAGGCCTCGATCATGCTCGATGAAATGGCCGAACGCTACGAAATGTATGCCGACCAGATGGAAGTTGCCAATAACCCGGAAGCTACAAACATCTTCACCTGGTTAGCCGAAAAGCAGAGTCAGCGTAGTGTCCTGGTCAACAAGTTAAGTGCCGGTCTGGAGCTGCCACACATCAAACCCTGGCATTACAACTGGGATGATGCGGTCAACCTGGAAACCAGGGACAAACATGTCGCCCATTATCTGATGCAACCCTTTCAGGTGCTGGCACTGGCCATCCATATTGAAGAAATGGCAATCACATTTTTCAATGAGGTCGCGACGGCTGCGAAAGACACCGAAGTGGCCAGAATCGCCATCGAAATTGCCAAGGATGCGCATGTTTTTGCCGATGTCCTGAAACAAAAACAGCTGCAATACCCTGAACCCGAAGCCGGCTGGGATGAAGACCCGGATCCACCCTTACTACAGGAATGAACTGATGAAAGAAACACTGATTACAGGTCTGGTGAAAACCTCCGCTGTTACGGTCGATGAGGGCCGCACCATTGGCTTTGTTGGTGATGACTGTCGTGTCTATTCGACCCCCAGTCTACTCTTTGATGTTGAAAATTGTTGTCGCGACCTGCTCCTGGAGCATCTCGATGAGGGTGAGGACTCGGTCGGCACCCGGGTGGTTCTGGATCATACCGGTGCCACCCTGCTGGGCATGAATGTGACCGTGGAAGTGACCATCACGGAAATCAGCCGCCGTCAAATTGCCTTTGATTTTATAGCCCGCGACAATCTGGAAGAAATCGCCCGTGGCAGTCACCATCGTTTTGTCATCGACAAAGCCAAAACCATAGCCCGGCTGCAGGCCAAGGCAGCACAATCTTCAGCTGCGAACTGACCCTCGGCCATGACCCGCGCACCAATACCTGCGGCAAAGAAAAAGATACACACCTATTGTTACCAGTGTGTGGCAGGCCCCGATTTGCTCGATGTTCAGGTAGAAGACGACATCGCCACCCAGATCCAGCCCAACTTCGAAGCCGCCGATGTTTCCCCGGTTGGCGGAAAAATCTGTGTCAAGGCCTATGGTTTGATCCAGAAAATGTACAACCCGCACCGGATTCAAAGCCCCATGAAGCGGACCAATCCGGTCAAGGGCCGCAATGAAGACCCCGGCTTCATACCAATCAGCTGGGATGAGGCGCTGGATACCATTGCCAGCAAAATCCGGGAGATCAAGGCCAGCGGGGGTGTCGATGATTCCGGTTATCCTCGTATCGCGGCCAGCTTTGGCGGCGGCGGCACATCAACCTATTATATGGGCACATTTCCGGCTTTTTTGAAAGCCATTGCACCCATCGATTTCGGCTTTGGCAGTGGTCAGGGGGTAAAATGTTATCATTCCGAGCATCTGTACGGCGAATACTGGCATCGCGCCTTTATTGTCGCGCCGGACACCCCGCATTGCGATTACATACTGTCATTTGGCATGAATATCGAAGCCTCCGGCGGCGTCTGTGGTGTCAAACGTCATGCCGATGCCCGTGACCGGGGTATCAAGCGGGTACAGATTGAGCCACATCTGTCCCAGACCGGCGCCATGTCGGCCGAGTGGGTACCAATACGGCCCAAAACCGACCCGGCGTTTATGTTTGCGCTCCTCAATGTGCTGCTGCACGAACAACGCGACAAACTCGACCATCACTTTCTAAAAAGCCGTACCGGCTGCCCCTATCTGGTCGCACCCAATGGCTTCTTCCTGCGTGACCCTGCAACCGACAAACCGCTAATCTATGATTTAAACACAAAACAGGCGGTACCATTTGATACGGTGGACACCGATCCAGCACTGGCAGGCCGCTACATCGTCAGCGGTACCGAAAAAGGCGCGGATCAGGATCGCTGGGAACATCAGGATATCGAAGTCACCACCTCCTTTGAACACCTGCTGGAACATATCAAGCCCTATACCCCGTTGTGGGCATCACGGGTTTGTGACATCGACAATAAAATTATCCGCCGTATCGCCCTGGAGTTCCTGCAACATGCCCGTATAGGCGAAACGACGGTCGTCGATGGCCGCACATTACCCTACCGCCCCGTCGCCGTGGTGCTGGGAAAAACTGTCAATAATGGCTGGGGTGGCTATCAGTGTTGCTGGGCCCGCACCCTGCTGGCCTGTCTGGTCGGTGGTCTCGAGGTTCCCGGTGGCACAATCGGCACCACCGTCCGTCTGAACCGGCCCGCATCGGACCGCAATTTGAGTGTCCGTCCTTCCCCTGATGGCTTTATGGACTATCCACTCAATGCCACTGATGAAGAAAACTGGATGGCACGACCGGATGTACGTAATGCCAACCGCACCCTGGTACCACTGGTCGCCAATTCCCCATGGAGTCAGGCCCTGGGACCGACCCAGCTGGCCTGGATGCAACAGACCAAGGGTCCTGAAAACTGGCCCCAGGCCACACCACCGGATCTGTGGTTTGTCTATCGCACCAACCCGGCCATATCCTTCTGGGATACCCAGCATATCGTCCAGACCATGGCGACCTTCCCGTTTACGGTCTGTTTTGCCTATACCCCGGATGAAACCAATCACATGGCCGACATCCTGTTACCCGATTGCACCGATCTGGAAGGGCTACAACTGATCCGCCTGGGGGGTACCAAATTTATTGAACAGTTCTGGGATGTCCAGGGTTTTGCCCTGCGTCAACCGGTGGCCGAAACCCAGGGCGAGAGTCGCGACTTTACCTGGATCACAACCGAGCTGGCCAAACGTTCGGGTTTGCTCGAAACCTACAATGAGGCCCTGAATCACGGTGCCGTGGGGATTCCACTAAAAACCGAAGGCTATGACCACAGTCTTGACATCGACCGCGAACACAGTGTCGAAGAGATCTGGGATGCGGTCTGTCAGTCTGCCAGCGCCGAGTTAAGTGACGGCGAAGAGCACCAGGGGCTGGATTATTTTCGGGAAAAGGGCTACCGCTTTATCCCCTTTGAACGACTTAAATGGTATTTGACCGCCACCATGGAAGACCAGGGTCTGCGTTATGAAATGCCCTATCAGGAGCAGCTGCTGCGGGTCGGCACCCAGTTAGGCAGACGTCTGCATTCCCGGGGTATCAGCTGGTGGGATGAGCAACTGGAAGAGTACCATCCCTTACCGGATATGATGGACTTTCCGGGCATCTGGGAAAAGGCTTTGGAACGAAATTTCCATATCGATATCACCGATTTCCCGTTCTGGCTGGTCACCTCCCGCAGCATGCAATATGCCTGGGGCGGGAATGCCTCGATCCAGATCATCCGAGAGGTTTCGAAAAATATTCATACCCACGGAGGGCTGGTGATGAATACCGGCCGGGCCCGCGAACTCGGTCTGGCCGATGGCGACCGGGTAGAGATTCGTTCACCACTGAGCGCCACCCATGGCATCCTCGTCACCCGCGAGGGCATTCGTCCCGACACACTGTTGTTGATGGGCCAATTCGATCACTGGGCCACACCGTTTGCCAAGGATTTCAAAATGCCCAGCATGAACGCCCTGGTGCCGATGTTGCTCGACCTGACCGATTCCAGTGGTTCTGGCGCCGATCTGGCACGGGTCTCTGTCACCAAACTGGGTGATGACGGATGACCCGTTATGTCATGGTCGCTGACATCAACCGCTGTGTCGGTTGCCAAACCTGTACGGCGGCCTGCAAACATACCAATGCCACCGCCCCCGGTGTGCAGTGGCGCAAGGTGCTGGACTTTGAAACCGGCACCTACCCGGATGTTCACCGGGCCTTCATCCCGGTCGGCTGCAATCATTGTCTGGACGCCCCCTGTGCCGATGTCTGCCCCACCACCGCTACCAGAAAACGGCCGGACGGGATCGTCACCATCGATTACGATATCTGTATCGGTTGCGCTTACTGTATCGAGGCCTGTCCCTATCAGGCCCGAGAGCGGGTGGATATCCCGAACCGGGCCTATGGCACACAGATCCAGATGAAGTCGGAACAACACGTGGAACATCTCGAACGCCGGGCCGTGGCCCAAAAATGCACCTTTTGTGTGGACCGAATCGATTTTGGTCTGGCCAATGGCCTGACCCCGGGTATTGACCCGGAGGCCACACCGGCCTGTGTCAATTCCTGTATTGCCGATGCCCTGAGTTTTGGCGATATCGAAGAGGAGCAAAGCAATGTTTCCGCACTTTTGAACAGCCATGAACACTTTCAGATGCACGAAGAACTCAATATCGGTTCCGGATTTTATTATTTGTGGACGCCAAAAACATGAGCATCGGTCCGAAGCTGCAACACAACTGGGACGCCCGGGCCGCCGGGAACTTTATCGGTGGCGGTACCGGCACCGGGCTGCTGTTGTTTGTTACGCTGCAGGTTTGGCTCGGTGCGGATGCCTATCGCTATACCCTGCCGGCAACGGTGCTGATCCTGCTGGGTCTGGGTCTGGTATGGCTGGAAATCGGTCGCCCCTTGCGTTCCCTGAATGTCTTTCGCAATCCGTTTACCTCCTGGATGAGTCGTGAATCCATCGTTGCCCTGATGTTGTTGCCATTGGGTTTTTTGAGTTTTTTCACCCACTCACTCAGTATCATCACGATCACAACCATGATTGCCATGCTCTTTTTATATTGTCAGGCACGTATACTCAAGGCATCCATGGGGATCCCGGCCTGGCGGGTACCCCAGATCGTACCGCTGATTCTCTCGACCGGTCTCACCGAAGGTCTGGGCTTGCTGCTGGTGCTCGACAGTATACTGCTCCCGGATTTCAGCCTGACACGACTGTTCTTCGACATTGCCATCATCTTGCTGCTGGCACGAATGGTGTTCTGGCACCGTTACTGGCGCGCCGTCAACAACGCAGCCCCGCAACAGGCCATCAATGCCCTGAACACGGCCTATCCGGTGTTTTTTCTACTCGGTTTTCTGGCCCCGCTGGCGCTGCTGGTCAGCGCCCGCTTGCAATTGATTACACCGATGATCCTGACACTGATTGGCGGCCTGTGTATGACGCTTGCCGGCTGGTTATGCAAAATGACCATCATTACGCGGGCTGCCTACAACCAGGGTTATGCCATACCCGTTACCCCGCCCCATGGCGGGGGAAAGCCAGGACCCGGTCTGAAACCCGGCTGGAAAACGAACACACCAACACCCCGATAACGCAGCCCTTAAGGAGGAAACATGAGCCACGAAGAAACCGACGATTATTTTTATGCCTGCGAAGCCGAATGTATGGAGCGGTCACAACTGCTGGCCTTGCAGTTGGAACGATTGCAAAAGACAGTGCAACATGCTTATACGCATGTCCCCCATTACCGGCAGGCGCTGGATGATGCCGGTCTGAAACCGACGGATCTGGGCAGTCTGGAAGACCTGGCAAAATTTCCGTTTACGGTCAAGGACGACTTGCGTGATGCCTATCCTTTCAAGATGTTTGCCGTACCGATGAATGAAGTGGTACGGGTGCACGCCTCCTCCGGCACCACCGGCAAACCAACCGTCGTCGGTTATACCCGCGAAGACATCAATACCTGGTCAGATTTAATGGCCCGCAGTATCGCCTGTGCCGGTGGCAGACCCGGCGATATCGCGCATAATGCCTATGGCTATGGTCTCTTCACCGGTGGTCTCGGGGCTCACTACGGCGCCGAACGACTCGGCTGCACGGTGATTCCGATGTCCGGTGGCAATTCACCAAAACAGATTCAGTTACTCCAGGATTTCGGTGCCAGGATCTTCTTCGCCACCCCCTCCTATGCCCTGAATATCGCCGAAATCGCTGCCCAGCAGGGGGTTGATCTTGCTGCCGGGCCCTTGCGGGTCGGTATATTCGGTGCCGAACCCTGGAGTGAGGAAATGCGCTCCGAACTGGAAGCCCGTCTTGGTCTGAAGGCCATTGACATCTACGGTCTGTCGGAAATACTGGGTCCTGGTGTGGCTTCAGAGTGCACTGAACAAGCGGGTCTGCATGGCTGGGAAGATCATTTTCTGTTTGAGATTATCGATCCGGATACGCTGGCGCCCCTTCCCTATGGCGAGGTTGGTGAACTGGTTATCACCACCCTGACCAAACAGGCGTTACCGATATTGCGTTATCGAACCCATGACATCACCTGGATCACCGATGAACGGTGTGCCTGTGGCCGCAGTCATATACGTATTAAACGGGTCATCGGTCGTAATGACGACATGTTGATCATCCGTGGTGTCAACGTCTTTCCATCACAGATTGAAGCCGCACTGGTCGGCCTCGAAGGACTGGCCCCGCATTATCAACTGGTGGTACGCCGTGATGGCAAGCTGGACACCCTGACGGTGGACGTTGAAGTGGCGACCGGTTTTCATGGCGACCGGGAACAGCTGGCGATCGCGACCGGTACGCATATCAAATCCATGGTTGGTGTAACCTGCAGTATCAATGTTCTGGATGAAGGCGAAGTGCCCCGCTCACAGGGCAAGGCCGTTCGGGTCCGTGATCTGCGTTCCATATAACTATGTGCCGTAGCCGGCAACGAATACTGACTGCGGTGCAGCCGCTGGAGAAATCCGTATGACAACAGATGACCGTGTAAGCCGATTGCTGGAACGTATGCATGACAACGCCCGCTATCCCACCCAGGGTGCGGTGTTGTTTGTCAATCTGACGACCCAATTGTGTCGAAGCGGCTATCTCCCACTGGAAGTCATGACCACATTTTTAAGTGGTCGTGGCGCCAATATGTTCCTGCTTTATAATCTGTTACCGAATGGCTGTTGTGATCCACTGGATCCGGAGGTACCGCTGATCTTTGGCGCCGGTTCGTTGTGTGGTTATCTGGCCTCGGCCACCCGTGGCAATGTCACCAGTCTGTCACCGGAAAGTGATGCCATCATGGACAGCAGTGCCGGCGATTATTTCCCGGCCTTTATGCGTCATCACGGTTATGATCATATCGTATTTTATGGCCAGAACCCGCAGTGGGCCCTGTTACGGATCGCCCACGAGCAAGTCGAATTCATCGACGCCGCACCCTGGCTCGGCCTGGATAACAGCGACTTCACCGCCAGCGTGGAAAGTCGCTTTAAATGCCAGGAACGCAAGGATATGGCCCTGGCCAGGATCACCCGGGCCGGTGAAAATCTGGTCCTCAATGCCGGTATCATGAGTGGACCCAAGTCAATCTGGGCACGTGGCGGTACCGGTGCCAAGATGGGCAGTCTGCATCTGAAAGCCGTACTGATTCATGGCAAGCCTGGCAAAATCGCCTCGTCACGGGAATATAAACTCGGGGCCAAGGATGTCAGTGGCAACATCATTGCCAGCAGCGTGATTCGAAATGCCATGAAAACCACAGGCACACCCTTTCTGTACAAACCCAGTCGTATTCTCGGTGCCATGGGTGCCCTCAACAACCAGGAGACGACCTGGGTCGAGGATCTCGATGCCGATAATTTTGATGGCTATCGCACCGGCATGGATGGCTGTTACAAATGTCCGGTCAAATGCCGGCCACTGAATGACATGACCCCGGAACGCAGCGGTGGTTTTGGCAGCCAGGCGCTGAAAGGAATTTCCGGCAATGCCGGTTATGATCTGTCCCAGGTCGACACTACACACCAGCATTCAAGCGATTACAACGGCATCCATGATGACGGCCAGTTTGACCGCTTCGACAAGGGCGATGGTCCGGAATATGTGACCTTGGGAAAATTCGGTCCGAATATCGGCATCAAGGTACCCGAACAGGTATTGCGTCTCAATAATATCCTCAATGATCTGGGACTGGACTCTGCCGGCACCGGTGGAGCCATTGCCTGGGCCATGGAACTCTACCAGCGCGGCATCATCGACCAGCAGGTGACCGGCGGTCTGGATTTACGCTGGGGCAATTACCCGGTGATCGAGAAGCTGCTGTTCCAGATTGCCGACCGCCAGGGCTTTGGCGATGTCATTGCCGATTCGGCCCGCGCCGTCGCAACCGGTAAATACCCACCTGAGGCCCTGCAATACCGAATGGCAGTAAAGGGCCTGTTTCAATCGGATCCACATGACAGCCGTATCCTCAAGGCATTTGCTCTGGGGCTGGCTGTCGCTACCCGTGGCATGGATCATCTGCGTAACCGGGTGACCCTGGAAATCAATGCCCGCATCAATGATGATGCCGCCTTTAAATCAGAACTCTATGGCGGCAAGGTTGCCGCCGAACCAAACAGTTACGCTGGCAAGGAGTATGCCGTCAAGCGTTGTGAAGACACCTTTGCGGTCGGTGACTCGGTCGGTATGTGCCGTTTCACCACCAAGCTGTTCAACTCACCAAACCTGCCGGATACGGCCGCCTTTTCCAGGCAGCTGAAGCTGCTGACCGGGTTAAAAATCAGTAGTGAAGAACTGCTGGAATGCGGCAGCAATGTGATTGCGCTGGAGCGTATGCTCAATGCCGGCCGCGGCCTGGGCGCAAAGGATGACACCCTGCCCCGACGCTGGTTTGAAGAACCCAATACCGCCGGACCGTTCAAGGGGGAAGTTATTGACCGTGAGGCCTTCGAAGCCCTGAAACAGCGTTTTTATCAACTCAGTGGGCTGGAGTCAGACGGTCTGCCGAAATCGGACTGGTGGAACAGGCTTTCTGTCGTGTTAACCGGTTATGCGGTGCAGATAAAATTACCCGCCGTTCCGGGTCTGCAACGTCGCAGTCTTGTCATCAATCGACCCCTGTCGACGTTGGCGGAAGTGCGAGAAACCATCAAACGACTGCTGCCGATGACCGCAGAACTACTGGACGACAAGGCCACCGGTATTGCTATCAATGATGAAATCGTCATTTCCTCCGAAGCCGATGCCAGGATCAACAATGGTGATGAAATCAGCATCGTACCCATACTCTCCGGTGGTTGAAGGCCAGAGCGAAAGATACCAGAGCGAAAGGTAATTATGGATACAACCAATAACGACCAAAATGACTTCACGGTAGAACAGTTACGTCAGGAAGTCGGCCATCATGTGCGGTCCGTGCGCTCCCGACGGGGTTTGACCCGCAAGAATCTGGCCTATCATTCGGATGTCTCGGAACGCTATCTGGCACAACTGGAACGCGGCTCGGCCAATATATCGCTGTCGCTGCTGTTAC
>CAZTLH010000005.1:0-18817 GCA_964614335.1 uncultured Gammaproteobacteria bacterium | reverse complement strand
CGGCATACGAGATTCGCCTTAGTCTCGTGGGCTCGGAGATTTGTATAAGCGACAGGTCCAAGAAGACCACGCATTTCAATTCCCAGACAGGCAAGCAGAATATCCAGAAGTTTCGCTGGTCGTTGCATTCGGATTTGTGGAACTGGCTGAAACCACGTGAAGGTACTGGCGAGTTGTGGATGTCCAATGGTCGCACCAATGAAATCTGGCAGTCAAAATTTGATGACTTCAGAAGGCCATATATTATGCAAAAATGGCCGGAAAACTGGTGTGAAATTCACCCTGATGATGCCAAAAAGCGCGGTATCGAGTCGGGTGACCGGGTAGTGTTGTTCTCCGACCGAGTACCGGTGGTGAAAGAGACCATACTGGGTGTCAAAGGTGGTGATTACCAGTTTGCCAGTTTGATGAAAAACGGCCATATCGAACTGACCAAAGGGGCAATAACAGCCATTGCAGTGGTGACTCCCGACATCAAGAAAGGCGTACTTTTCACTGACTTTAATGACCATCGCTCCCAGGCCAATGCCTTGACAGCAGCGGTCCCGGATTCAATTTCCGGGAACTGGAACTATAAAATGGCCATTGCCCAGGTCAGAAAGATTGGTGTATCACCCTATAAAAAGGATATGCATGCGATGTCCTTTACCCGTCGGGGTATTATAGATGCTGATACCGTATAGACCATCGGGCGAATGATTTGGGGGGCGCATGGCGCCCCTTTTTTTTGCTTGGTGATTGCAATGGCGCGAAGCATGGGAAAATGTTATGGTTTTATGGGCAGGTAAGTAGTAGTTACCCCATGTTGACTGCAGATCCGCAGCATCAGACATTCATGTAACAATCTAACAGTGGGTCCCGCAAGGCGGCATGACACGCTCTTGAATCGCATTTTCTCGAATACATGATTCAATTGTTCGTTCAGAGGGTGCCAAATGGCTGCGTGCTGATCTAAAGCGTAATATATTGTGGTCAGGGTACTAGGAGCCTGTCCGAGAATAGGAGCCGTAGCGAGGGGAAGCGGATTTGAGGCCATTTTTTTTGATCATTTGAGGCGAATAGTCGTTCTATTTAACGAAAATGAGCAGAAAAATGGACCAATCCCGCTTTTCCGCAGTAGGGTCTCTATTCTCGGACGGGCTCCTAGAGAGCCGGGATTATTTATGTCATACATAGTTGATAGAAATGGATCAGGAGAATTGGAGCGTGAGTGAGGAAATAACATTGACAGCAAAAGAGAATGTGATTGATGTGCTGTTACAGGTGCTGGAACAGGGTAATGATGCACATCGATGTTGTGCGGCGGTGGCCTTGGGAAAGATTGGCGGGTCACGTGCTGTTGCACCGCTGATGGATCATGTTCAGGACCCGGATCTCGATGTCGCTCTGGATGCAATTGAAGCGCTGGGGGATATCGGTGATCCTGCACCCTTGCCACTATTACGGGAAGGGTTTGCCCTGGCTGATGCACCGGAGATTAAAGTCAATGCCATCACCTCAATCGGTCAACTCGGTGGTGAGGAAGTCGTGCCGGAGTTGATCAAGGCCTTACGGGTCGATTTTGATATGGTTGATACCAGTGGCTGGGATGCTTCCTGGGATATTAACCGTATTGCTGTGGAATCTCTGGGACGTATCGGTGACCCGCGAGCGATAGATGACCTCGCGTCCATGCTCGATGATGAAGAGGTCGTTGTCGATGAGGGCAATATTCTGAGTGCGTTAATCGGTTGCAAGGAACCCGGTATGGCAGTCGTCATTGAACGATTGCGTGGGCATCCTTCGGCTCGTAGTCGCCGCCGTGCGGCGTTGTCGCTGGGGGCGGTGAATACTGACAGTATCAAGGAAGCACTGGCCGAAGCCTTGCTGGATGATAATGAGGATGTCCGCCTCTACGCGGCACGATCCCTGGCAGGATTTCAGGATACTGCCTATCTGCTACCGATGTTTATGTTGCTCAAGGATCAGCATCCTGAAGTTCGCTGTGAGGCAATTCAGCTGGTTGCCCTGTTTGGCGATACACGTGCCATAGGACGGATTCTGCCATTATTATCCGATGACAATAATAGTGTCCGTATCGCAGCAGCGAAAGCATTGGGACAGTTGAAAAGCATCGAGTCTGTCATCCCTTTACTGGATCAGTTATCCAGTTCGAACGCTGAATTACGGGCCGCAGCCGTGGTGGCGCTGGGAAGCATTGGTGATAATCGTGCCAGTACCCGGTTACGAACCCTGCTGGAGAATACTGGTGAGGATGACAAGGTACGTGCCTTGATCCCTGCCGCATTGGTGGCCATGGCCGATGAAGAGGTGATTGCGACATTGCGCAAACTGGTGGCTGATGACCGTCGTGTAGTTCGCAGTATGACCATGATGGCATTGCGCGATATCGGTACCGAAGCGGCCGAAGAGGTTTTGATCGCCGCCCTGCGCGGCGAATTATTACTGGCTCCGGACAAGAACGAGGAGCTTGAAGATGAGGTGGTTGAGTCTAAAGATGTGGTTAGCGAAACCACAGCGGCGCAGCTGACAGCTTCGAAAGCTGCGCCTTCAGAAGAGTCGACCGAAGAATCTGTGGCTCAGGGGCCCCTGTCGACACTCGAATCCATGGCGCTGGATAATACAGTAAGTGTGGATTCCGCCAGCCTTGGGGTTGACCATGAGGTGGAAGAGGAACTGCCGGATCAGGTCAAGGAATTTGTTGGCCTGGCTGATGAGAACTGGCAAAATATCCAGTCATTCAAGGTAAAATTACCGGCGCCACATCTGGATGTGCGGTGTTTTGCTGCGCGTGCATTGACATCGTTTTCCGGTGTTGATGTGATTGATGCCTTGTGCTCTTGTCTCGATGATGCCGACCCGGGTCTGCAACTGGATGCGATCAATGCCCTGGGTTGTATTGGAGATGACCGGGCTTTTCCCGACTTATTGTCGAAGCTGGGACAAAATATCGACGGTCAGCAATTTGCCTTGACCCGTGCGCTCAGCACAATGCATTCTCCTGGTTTACGTGAGCTGTTGCTTGGCAAACTTGAGGACAAGGACCACTTTGTTCGTTTGGCTGCAGCTGAGGGGCTCGGACAATTTCAGGATAATGAGGTAAGAATGGCCCTTCGAAATCAACTAATCAAGGACAAGGAACTCGGTGTTCGTCTGGCTTGTGCCAGGTCTTTGACAAGCAGTAACAATGTGGAGGATGTTGATGTCCTGGTACAGGCGGCGTTTCTGGACGAAGGGGAGCAGCGTCTTGAAATGGGAGCCTTGTTACGGAATTTTTTTCCTGAACGGGCCAGTGAACAATTTATTACCGTGCTGAATGATCCGGAACAAACCTATTACCACCGCGTTGCGATCGAGGCATTACAGCAAATCTATACCCCCGGTGTCTGAATAACGATACCAGGAGGCTATCTGACGATCAGCAATGCCTGCTCCCGGGAGCAGCCTGGTTTTGATTGAATACTATGTTCAATCTTTTTATATAATGAAGGTGACGACCCGATAACCGACCTGGATATTGGGAGAAATGCGACTGATTTTCTGCGATACATCAGGTTAGCCCTGTCGACCTGATCTTCTTCGTGTTTGTGTAGTCCATAATTTCCACCAATCGAATCTTCATCGGTACAGAGGATTCGTTTCCGCAGGTGTATGGTCGAATTCTGCAGTTTTATGAGCCTCTGCGAAATTCACTAATCACAGTATATAGATCCAGGCCTGTGATACTCATGCCGTCAAAGGGGATAATGATTCAACGAGATTACGAGGTATGTTGAAAGTCCTCGTACCGAGCTCAGGTGTAAAGTAGTATCAATTGCCCATTTATACGTAAGATGCTGCCTTTTCAGGCGAATTTGTCCGGGATCTGCTCAGCCCGCTATTTCTACGGTACAAGGTCGTATCAGACAGCGAGATCGTCAATGAATATTCACCCTGATCAAGATTGAGTCAAAACAACAAATCGTTGTATGAGTTTGTGTTATTCTTTGGTCAGCACTGGTGATTTACAGAGTTGAGAATGTGATCCCTGTCAGCTGCGAGGAATGTGTCGTATGTCTTCCACACTGCTTACATTGTATCGAAGTGGTGTGAAGTCGACACATGTATGCCACGTTGTATCGACATCTCGTTCCGGGACAGAATACTTGGTACGGTATTTGCAATACGGAGCCTGTGACAAGAAACCATTACGAACTGGAGATGAATATTATGCTGAAGAAAACAAGTTATCTGGCTGTCGGCGCCGCGGTCAGTCTGATGAGCACTACTGCAATGGCAGGTTCCATTACCGGTAAATTGGCTTTTACCGGGACCGCCCCGACACCCGAAGAGTTTGCCATTACCAAGAACCCGGAAGTCTGTGGTACGGGCAAGCGCGCAGTGGAATGGATCCGCGTGCGAAATGGAAATCTGGCCCAGGCCGTTGTTTTTATCGACAAGATTAAAGGCAAAAAAGCCTGGCCCAAAACGGCTGTAGCGGCCAGGTCCAACCAGAAAGGTTGTGCTTTTTTGCCATTTATGGATGTTATCAAAAATGGCACTGAACTCGAGGTTATGAACAGTGACCCCGTGCTGCACAATATTCATACCTATGAAATCATTGGTAGAGCCAAAAGGACCATGTTTAATGTCAGTCAACCCGATAAGGGTTTTGTATTCAAGGAAAAAGTCAAGGCAAGACGCGGTCACTGGATGAAAATGGAATGCGATGCCCATAATTTCATGCACGGCTGGAGGTTTTTGGCCCGCAATCCATATTATGCGGTAACCGGTGATGATGGGGCCTTCTCCATAACAGATGTCCCTGCAGGTGAGTACAAGTTAACCGCCTGGCACCCGGTTCTCGGCAAAAAAACGACCACGGTGACTGTAACCGATGGTGCAGCGACTGCTGACTTTAGTTTCGCGGAATAACTGGCATTATTTCGGATTTTTGCCCAAAGCCCCCTCTTTTTTTATAGGCAATGAGGGGGGTGAAGGCGGAAGCTCCCTCCTGGGGTGAAGGCAGCCCGGGCCGTGGCGCTCGTAATAAGGGTCAGTGACCTGGGGGTGGTCGAAGTCGTTTACGATAAATATCGCTGAGGATGTTTATATGAAAAAACATTGGTACATCCCGCAGAGTAAATGGGATTACTTTATTACCATTGGTTTGGGCATGAATGTGATCGTATCACTGATCCTGGTGGCATCTTATTTCAGTCACTAGGATCCTGTCCGAGAACAGGAGTCGACCGGTTTGTTGCTCCTGCAAAACCGGCACTTCCGCCATCCATGGCGGTCGACCGGTTTAGTGCTCCTGCAAAGCCAGCACTTCCGCCATCCATGGCGGTCGTAACGAGGGAGAGCGATTTCTGGCAGATTCCCTCATGATTTGAGGCGAGTAGTGGCACATGGCTGTGCCGTTCACGAACCTAAGGATGGAATGCTCGTTTTATTTAACGAGAATCAAGGGGGTTGGATGGCTAAAGTCTGCTTTTTTGCTGCAGGCTCCTAGTCTGGAAGCATCATTTCTCATATTATTCAGATCCTCATCAGGGGCAATATAATTCATGCTGAACGTTAACGAACAAATCGAGAGCGAGGACATCGCCACAAAATTCGATGGTTATCGTCATATTATGCTGGCGGTAGATAATTCTCCGCATTCCAATCGTGGAATCGAGATCGGTCTGAGTCTGGCCAGGGCTTTTGCTGCCCGGGTTACCGGTAGTCATGCCTATGCCGCCAAGTTGCACGATCTGCGTTTCAAGCAAATGGAAGGCGGGTTGCCGGCGCAATACCATCGTGAATCTGAGCTGGAAAAACAGCGTGAAACCCATGACACCCTGATTACCCACGGGCTTGAGATTATTACCGACTCCTATCTCGATGTGGTGGATGAGAAGGCCCAGAATCTGGGTTTACAGATCCAGAGGAAGTCGGTGGAAGGCAAGAACTACCGGGCCTTGATCGATGATATCGAGGCCAGTGATTATGATCTGGTGGTTATGGGGGCCTTTGGTCTGGGTGTTGTTCGCAGCAGTGTGATCGGCAGTGTTTGTGAACGGGTTGTGCGTCGTTGTAACCGCGATGTGCTGGTGGTGAAAGACCCGAAAAGCAGTATCGGTGATGGTCCGATTATGGTGGCTGTCGATGGTTCCCCACAAGGTTTTGCGGCCCTGAAAACAGCGCTGCTATTGAGTAAACAGTGTCATGCCGAGGTGGAAGTTGTGTCGGCATTTGACCCTTATTTCCATTATATTGCATTCAACAGTATTGCCGGCGTACTCTCGGATGAGGCCGGCGAGGTCTTTAAATTCCGTGAGCAGGAAAAACTGCACGAGGAAATCATCGACTCCGGTCTGGCCAAGATTTATCAGGCCCATTTGGCTGTCAGCAAAAAAATTGCTGCCGAAGACGGGGCAAAGATCAGTACGGAATTATTGTCGGGCAAGCCCTATGAGGTGATTCTGAAACACATCGAACGGCGCAAGCCTTCGCTTCTGGTGTTGGGCAAGATTGGGGTGCATGCGGATGCGCAGATGGATATTGGGAATAATGCGGAAAACTTGTTGCGTTTGGCACCCTGCCATGTCCTGCTTTGTACTCGTCAATTCACGCCACGATCAGAGTTAATTGCAGACGAAACCATGGCCTGGACGGAAGAAGGTGAGGCCCGGATGCAGACCGTACCGGCGCACGTACGAAAAATGGCCCGTATGGCGATCATTCGTTATGCCCAAGATCAGGGCCACACGGTCATCAGCACACGTATTGTCGATGAAGCTATCGGGGATCTATTGCCTGCAGACGCCATGGAGGCGATGGGTCTTTTGACCCAGGCGGCGATCAAGAGAAAGCAACAAAAGGCCCAGCAGCTGGCCGAAAAAGTGTCTGCCAGCCAGCAGGGTGCAGAACAGACATTTGATCAACGTACGTTGTTCTGGGATCATGGTGCGACCGACCTGCTGGCCACCATCAGTGATGAAACGACAAGAGGTCACACCCAACTGCGGGCCGAAAAACTGGCATTGTCAGAAAAATGTTCTAGCATCACCGAGGCATTTGTACGTCGGGTGATGGGTGAACAAGATACTGAGCCGGTCGCATCCGTGCCAGGGCAAGCACTCGTCTGGACCACCGAAGCCATGGCCCGTATAGAACGGGTACCAGCCGGTTTTATGCGTGATGCCAGCCTGACCCGGGTCGAAGAATATGCCCGTGGTGAGGGTTGCACCGAAATCAGTCTGAAAGTTTGTGAGGCGGGGCTGGCGGCGGCGAGACAGGCGATGATGGATGCCATGCAATCGGGAGCAGGTTTGTGCAGTGGCCAGGTTGCCGCCATGCAGGCAGCTCAGGCGGAAGCAGATGAGACACAACAACCAGTTTGGACTGCAGCCGCAGAACAACGATTAGAGAAGGTCCCCGAAGGCTTTATGCGTCAATTGACCTGCCAGCGAATTGAAGCTTTTGCCAAACGGACAGCAGCCAGGGTCATTGATAATGCCCTGATTGATGCCAAATATGCGGCCTGGGGGAAAGGTTCGGCAGCACAAACGACGACTATGGATTGGGCACCACAGGCGCAGCAGCGGATGGACAAAATTCCGGATTTTGTACGCGGCATGGTGATCAATGAAGTGGAACGTTGTGCCCGCGATATGAGTCTGCAGCGGGTAGATCTGAATGCCCTTGAGCGGGCGAGTGAGCGCTGGGAGCAAGGCGGTGCCTTTCATTCCGGCCATCATCCCGGACAGTATAAAGATGGAGATACGGATCATGACTAATGCAGTGTTTAAAGGGAGCGATACCCCCTTTGTGTGGAGTGACGAGGCACTGGAATTGTTGACCCGTATCCCGGATGAAGTGCGGCCCATGGCCAAACAGATGATGGAACTGTATGCCGGTCAGCAGGGTCTGGAGACCATCACCAAAGATATCATGCAGGATGTGCGGGCGGGTTTTGAGTCACAGTATGGTGCCCAGCCGAAATGCCCATTTACTGGCGCCTGATCTTTTAAGCTGTGTCGGCTAAGGGGGGAAGATAAAAGCGTGGAGCAGTACAAACCATTTTTGGTGGCCCTGAATCTGACCATGCGTTGCAATTTGGCCTGTGCGCATTGCTATCTCGATGCAGGTACACGCGACAGCGGTGACCCAAATGAGCTACGTTGTGACGATGTCAAGCGAATTCTGCGTCAGATTGCACAAACCAATCCGGCCTGTATGGTGGTCATGACCGGTGGTGAGCCATTACTGCGTCCGGATATTTATGAACTTTGCGCCTTTGCTGCCGATTTGGGTTTGATGACTGTGGTTGGCACCAATGGCACCCTGTTGACCCGCAAAAACGTCAAACGCCTGTGTCAGGCCGGTGTGCATGGTGTTGGCATCAGTGTCGATAGTCTTACACCGAAATTCCATGACCGTTTTCGTGGCTGGCAGGGGGCATTACAACATACCATGGACGGTATAGCCCATTGTCAGGAGCAGGGTTTGTCCTTCCAGATTCATACCAGTATCCATCAAGCCAATGTCGGGGAAGTGGACCACATCATCGCCTGGGCCCATGCCCAGGGTGCGATGGTCATGAATTTCTTTTTTCTGGTTTGTACCGGTCGTGGTGAGAAAGTGACGGATATCACCGCACAGCAATATGAACAGGTGTTGAGTCACTTGTTGGCAGTACAGGATGATTACGATGGAATGTTAGTGCGCGCCCGCTGCGCACCTCATTTTAAACGTCTGGCCTATCAGCAGAACACGGATTCACCGTTAACCCGGGCGCAGGGCTATGAAGGCGGTGGTTGTCTGGCCGGTCGGCATTACTGCCGGGTCACGCCAAGCGGAGAAGTGACGGTTTGTCCCTATGTAGAAGAATCTGTGGGCTCATTGCAAAGTACGTCATTTGACAAAATCTGGGAGCAGTCCCGGGTCTTCCAGCAACTGCGAAAGCCGGTACTGGGTGGCAAATGTGGTCGCTGTGAGTTTGCCGTACTTTGTGGAGGCTGTCGGGCACGGCCCTATGCCAGAAACGGTGATTTATTCGGTGAGGATCGTCTATGCAGTTATGAGCCTGGTGGGCTACCGGTCATCCAGGCTCTGGCGGCGACCACGGACGGGGCATTGCTTTGGCAGCAGGAAGCCACGGCACGGTTGTCAAAATTACCGTATTTTCTGCAAAAGATGATTCGAAAAAAAGTCGAAATGGCTGCCCGTGAGCGAGAACTCGATGTTGTGACACTGGACTTGATGGACAGCTTGCGACAGGCGCGTTTTGGGAATCGAATGACCCGGCTTGACAGGCCGGGGAAACAGGCCAACTCATGACAATACTGATCTGGAGTGAAGAAGCAGAAGCACGATTGCAGCGTGCGCCGAAATTTTTGCAACCCATGGTCCGCAATGTGACTGAAAAAAAAGCCCGTGAAGTCGGGATCACCCGAATCAGCGAATCATTTTTATCCGGGGTCAGGGACGTCACCATGAAGGCAGCAGAACCCCCGGAACCCACACTACCGGAACCCGGACACAAGGCCATGGTCTGGACCCGGGCAGCCCAGACGAGACTGCAGGAAATCCCGGAGTTTACCCGCGATATCACACGCAAGATTGTCGAGGAAATCGCTGCGGAACGCGGTCATCTGGAGGTCAATTGCAAATTCCTCGACCAGGTCGAGGCCCTGGGCTCGAATCCGGAGGAAGGGGCAGTTTCCAACATAGTTTGGGCGCCGGATGCGGAGGCCTTGCTGGAGCAGAGATTATCTGGAACACCGGCAATGGCGGTGCAGTTTATGACCGATTTATTACGCGCCGATGCAGAGGATCTGGCGCATGAACTTGGCGCTGAACAAATGACCGCAAGCGTACTGCAACAAGCCTGGGTCAAGCCGCTAACACCCGTGCCGTGGTCTTACGAGGCACGCAAGCGTCTGAATGATGCCCCGGATTTCGTACGTAGCGGGATCAAAAAAGCCGCGGAGCGACGTGCGCGTCGTGAACATCTGGCAGAAATCGGCAGTGATGACCTGACCCGATTTCGCAATGAATCCATGTTAAAGGCCGTCAAGCGTCTGAAAGTACTGGGTTTTACTGAATTAACCTTCGATAATGTCTTCGAAACGGCCTCGGCCAGGGTCAAACGTTTGCAAAACAATCCCCAGGCGGTACAGCGATTTGCCGAAATTCGCCAGCATGTCGAGCAAAAAGAAGGTGGTGTCGGTCTTCTCGACCATGATATGGTGACGAAGATGAAACGTTACTTGAAATCCGAGACAGATAAAAGGTGATAAACTTCATTTTCCCGGTGTGAAAGGAAATGTCATGGAGGGTGTAAAATGCTGATTTGTGAGCAATGTAACTGTGAAGTCCAACCCTTTGATGGTGTGCATCTCACTGGCGAGGGTGGCACGTTACTGCTCCTATTCGAGGATAGGCTCCCAGGTAAGGAATAGAACCGATAGAATACGATTATTTTATTGGGGCCAATGTCTTTTGCCTCGATTCCACCACATTGAGGAGCTCGATTGAAAAAAGTCGTCTTGTATGATATCGATAGCAAAATTCCCAACCTGGCACTGATGAAGTTGAGCGGTTTCTATCGCAGTAAAGGCTACCAGACAGTGTTGTTAAAGGAGATCAGACGGGTGCCAGCAGACCGTTATTTCTCAAGCGTTGTTTTTAATGCTGCAAAATCACTACAAAAAGTAGCGCAATTAAAAGCAATGTATGGTAAAAAGATTGTCATCGGTGGCACAGGGGTGGATCTGAAGACAACTCTTGATGATGAGATTGAATGCTGTTTTCCGGATTACGATCTTTACAGGCATACTCGATATGCACTGGGATTTCTGACCCGCGGTTGCAATAAACGATGCTCATTTTGTGTTGTGCCAAAGAAAGAAGGTCGATTAAAGCCAAACTATGCACAATTTGATGATTTTGTGCCATCAAACCAACAAAATGTCCTGTTACTGGATAATAATCTTCTTGCCGCACCGGATATTGTTGACTTGCTGGAAGAGATGATCAGAAGAAAGTACCATGTTAATTTTAGTCAAACCCTGGATATTCAGTATCTTACCGAAGAAATCTATCCAGTATTAAAAAATGTCAACTCGATGAATTCTAGATTTACCCGGAAAATGATCTACTTTAGCTGCAATACCGTCAAACAGGCCCAATGGTTTATTCAAAAAGCCGATATGCTGAAAGGATTTGGAAAATGGCAGGTTACTGTAGTCATGATGTTTGGTTTTAAGACACGACTCTCCCAAGACTTTGAGTTGTTGAAAATTATGAAAAAACTGGGCCTCATTGTTTTTTTGCAGCAATATCGTGCCATCGATGGTGTACCAGCAAGGGTTCCTGGAAACTATTTTGATATGGATCTGGATGCGGTTGCAGATTTTCGATTTAGAACCAATGGCCAAAATAATGAAAAATTTCTCAGGTATGTCAGTCAATTATATTTTACGCGGTACGGATGTTATTATCTGCCCATCATAAAAGCGATCTATCGGTATAACAATAAACAGAGATTACAAGCCTACCTGAAACGACCTGAATTGTTGAGTGAAGAGATGTATAAGGAATTCGAGCTTCAAAAATAGCAACAATCAGCACACTTAACTTGAATTCAAATAGCATGACAGGTTGCATGGATGAAGGGCTTTTCAACTGACTCAAAAACAGCCAATAAATCCTGTGTTGCCTAATCCTGACTGGAGCCATTGAAAACTTACCGCAAGGCTGATGCAGACAACGCTTGAAATGCTATCATGAGAGTTGTGAAGTCTCACAGAACTCCACACTCCATTCTTCTCAACAACCCCTGGAATCTGATCTTCCTATGGCCACTAAACCTTCGGCAAAATTGACGCTCAAAGATAAACTATCCCGCCTGACTTTTCTCCAGGCCAGCAAATTACTGAAACCGGATGGAGAGCAGTTAATGCGTCTGGGTGGCCTTGTTGATATAGACCTGGACAATGATGTCAAGTTCAGTGAACAGTGTTTTACGTTACACCTGCCGGATGCCAATATCAGCCTTCGGCTCGATGATAGCGCCCTCAGACGATTGCTGTTCGAATGTAGTTGCGGTCATCACCCCTGTCAGCATGCTGCGGCCGCATTGGCACTGATACTGGAAGAAAAGACCCCGTTAGGTTTGGCCAAGGAGCCCCCGGAACCGGTTCCGGTGACGCCGCTGAGCGATAGTGAGCTGATCGAACAAGCCTTGCTGGAACGTCAGCAACGGGCCGACAAGGAAACGATGCGTGTCAGTTCTTTGGACAAAAGCAAACTCTGGACTGATTATCTGGTGACGAATGCCAGTTCGGGGAAAACCTACCGGGTCGCCCTGCGTGGCTGGGAAGCCGGAGATTCATTTTGCAATTGTCCGGACTTTCGTAAAAATACCCTGGGCACCTGCAAACATATTTTGCATGTTTGTACAAAAGTTAAAAAACGTTTTCCGGCGCGAATCCGCAAGACCCCTTATCAGCAACTATCGATAGCCCTGCATTTGCGTTACAACGAGCAGCTCGAACTACGTCTGTTATTACCCGAGGGCTTGCCCGCAGACGTTGAGAAAATCATCCATCCATGGCGTAATCAGGAGCTGCTGAATATTCCCGAGTTGTTGAACACCATACAACGGTTGGAGCGCTTGGAACAGTCGGTACAAATTTATCCGGATGCCGAGGAATATATGCAACGGCTATTGTTCAAAGAACATATCGCCACGATCGTCGACGATATCCGCCAGAACCCTGAAAATCACCCGCTGAGAAAAAAGTTGCTAAATGCCACATTGTTGCCTTATCAACTTGATGGTATCGCCTTCGCTATCGGCGCCGGTCGTGCGGTATTGGCGGATGAAATGGGATTAGGAAAAACCATCCAGGGTATCGGGGTGGCGGAGTTGCTGGCCAGGGAAGTTCATATCGAAAAAGTGTTGGTGATCAGTCCGGCCTCCCTCAAATCGCAGTGGCGAGAAGAAATTAGCCGCTTTTGCCAGCGTAGCAGTCTGATCGTGATGGGTGATGCACAGCTACGAGCAGAACAATATCAAAGTGAGGCATTTTTTACACTGTGCAATTACGAGCAGGTATTGCGTGATGTAAGGGCGATTGCCAGACAACATTGGGATTTAATCATTCTGGACGAAGGTCAGCGAATTAAAAACTGGGAGGCGAAAACCAGTCAGACCATCAAACAGTTACGCTCACGTTTTGCTCTAGTCTTGACCGGCACCCCGCTGGAGAATCGTCTGGATGACCTGTATTCGGTGATCGAGTTTATTGATGACCGCAGATTGGGACCGGACTTTCGTTTTTACAATCACCATCGGGTAGTTGATGAGCGAGGCAAGGTGCTGGGTTATAAAAATTTGGCTGAACTGCGTAAGAAACTAGGATCCGTGTTGCTGCGTCGAACCCGTGCCTCGATACGACAGCAACTACCAGAACGAAGCACCGAGATTATCCGGATCGAACCCACCCAGCAGCAGTTTGAAATACACAAGGGATTTCGTACTACGGTCAGCTCGATACTGCATAAGCGCTATTTGACGGAAATGGATTTGTTGCGTCTGCAAAAAGCGCTATTGATGTGTCGTATGTCAGCCGACAGCACGTATCTGGTTGATAAACAACTACCGGCCTATTCGAGTAAGTTGGATACGCTGGACCCATTGTTGGCCAATTTGTGTCAGGAAGAGGATCGTAAAATTATTCTGTTTTCTGAATGGACTACGATGCTGGATTTGATCGAGCCGGTTCTGGAAAAGTACCAGATCAGTCATGTGCGTCTGGATGGTTCGGTGCCACAAAAAAAACGTCAGCAGCTGGTGCATCAGTTTCAAAATGAGTGTGATTGCCAGGTATTTCTGACCACCAATGCCGGTGCTACCGGGCTGAACCTGCAGGCAGCCAATACGGTGATCAATATTGATCTACCGTGGAACCCGGCCTTGCTGGAGCAGCGTATCGCCCGTGCCCACCGTATGGGACAGAAACGGCCGGTCCAGGTTTATATTCTGGTGACCGAACAGACCCTGGAAGAAAATCTGCTGCAGACCTTGTCGGCAAAAAAACAACTGGCCATGGCGGCACTGGATCCAGATACCGATCTGGATACAGTGGATCTCAGCTCTGGTCTGGAAGAGCTCAAACGCCGTCTGGAGGTGTTGCTGGGTGCGGCTCCACAGGCACCTGAGGACCAGGACTCATTACAGCAGCAGGCGCAGGAAAAGCAACGTATCGAACAACAAACCCGAATTGCCAATGCCGGTGGGCAGCTGCTGGGTGCTGCCTTTCAATTTATTAATGAGATGTTGCCAGCCAATGGTATTGCGGAAACTGACCAGCGAAGCCGGCAAATGGCGTCAGTATTGGAACAACGTCTGGACGATTGTCTACAGACTACGGCTGACGGTCAGATTCAGTTGACCGTTAACCTGCCAGATAAATCGACACTTTCAAAGCTTGCCGGTACCATGGCAAAAATGCTGACGGCGCAAGGTTTGTAAGTCTAAAACAAGGCTGCAAAGAGTTTGAATGAGAACTGCATTTTGGCACAATGCTATCCTGAAGAATGCAGTATATCCCATGAAGATGGAATTATTTGGGTAAAAGTACAAGCTGAAGGGTGATGGTTCTTTTAGACTGACGTTGTGAGGAATCCTTCTACCGGCATTGGCCGTTACCGATGTTCTATATTATTTCTGGACGACGCTTGATGTTTGGTGAATGTCTGAAGAGCATTACGAGGAGATTGTGGACGTAGTTGCCATCAATATTTTAGCTTGAAGGCCTGAACGTGTTTTGGACCCATTGCCAGAATCATATGATTGAACAATTTGACATTAGTGACTCGATCAGAGAATGACATTTCCTTGCGGAGATGGCTGTTGTCCGTTGCATCAAAGACATAAAGGCTTTTCCCCGTACACAGACCATCGGCCACAAAGACTTTGTTTTTGAACGCCGAGACATCCATGGCGTAGCAGCGCCCGCTGAATCGGGCCAAACCGACTGGTGTTTTCGGGTGTGCCATATCGATTGCGCGCAAACCGTCCAGACCGAGGGTGACATAGATTATGCTCCGTTCGATTGTAAGACTTTCGGCCGCATGCTGAACCTTGAACGTAGATAATTTGACCGGTTGCGCAGGATTACTGATGTCTACAGTGACGATGCCTGTAGAACCATAGGCAATATAGGCATAATGGCCCTGAAGTGTTACATCCAGTGCGCCCTCGGTGGTAATCAAATCTTCCCAAGTGATATTCACATCACCACCACCAGAGGCTTCGCGCTGATTGTCGTAATCTTCGGCACCGCCGAAAGTCGGGTTATTATTGGTATTATCAATCGTCGGGCTTTGTTGTGGCGGTGGATAGGCCTGATAGGTGGAAATCAGACGCGGGTGCAGCGGTTTGCTGATATCGATCAGATGCAGGCCCTGAAATCCCGAGGCGACCACGGCCAGATTATTCTGGATTGCAATCTTGTGGGAATAACCATCAAGTGGTAAAAAACTCACCAACTCTGGTTTGGTGGGCGTACGGATATCGAGAACTTCAAGACCGAATTTACCATCTACAAGATAAAGGAACTGATTCTTTTTGGCGATCGAATGGGCATAGTCCTTGGAACGGTAATTGCCGATCGATTCGGGTTTGCCATTTTTATCGAGCCGATATACCTGCAGGTCCGGTGTCGCACCTTCGGCTTTATTCGCAGCCAGAAAGAGGTGATTGCCGTCGACAACGGCATCTTCATAGGCACCGTTAATCTCAAATAATTTGGCAGGTTCACTGGCGAACAACGTAGTAGAAAATAAGGTCAGCAGGCACGCGGACAGGAATTTGAAGTTTCTCATTGATGGCATTTCCCGGTGATATAGTCGTTGGCACGGAGCAGATATTGGTCGATGGTTTCCTGTCTGTGTCTTGGAATAATGAATAGCAACTTGGCCGCAATCATGCTGCCACGGGTAGTTTTAATGGCAGAAGTCTCCAGGCCCGGCTGATGTGATGATTGTTGCAAATGTAATAAATTTCCCACTTTTGTCAAAACGTCAGTTCGGTTTTGACACAGACGCAGGATTAAATCATTTTCGGCCCGATAGGCTGCCAATTGATTGATCAGGATTACCAGCAGTGCGACCCCTGCGATAAATAAACCCGCTCTACGCATGCTGCCCGATGTTCAAGCCTTTGACGGGTTTGTTGGGGCTTGACCGAAGTTTTCGATTTTTCTCCTGACTTCTCCAGGGGTGAGTGCTTCAATCTGCAAGGCGTGGATTTCCTTGTGCATCAGCTTGCCCAGAGCGGTATAGACCTGTCGGTGACGCTGCAGTTGTGACAAACCCTCGAACTGGTCGCTGACAATCTTCATGGCAAAATGCCCACCGCCACCCTTTGCGCCCTCATGGCCAATATGGTGATGGCTTTGGTCTTCAATCGCCAGTTCTCCACTGGCCAGTTCGGACAGGCATTGTGTCATCTCGGCTATGCGATTATCGGTCATGATATCTCCGGTTAATGTACTAGCTCACAGAATTTGTGATGTTAGGGGAGTACTTGTAAAAATGGTTTTACGGTCACTTCGACATATACGCCGCTGGTCGCATAGGGATCTTGTTCGGCCCATTCCCGGGCAGCCTGCAGGGATTTAAACTCGGCCACAATGAGGCTGCCACTAAAGCCTGTTGTCCCGGGGTCGGGGCAGTCAATCACGGGAAATGGTCCGGCCAGCAGCAGACGTCCCTGCTGTTTCAGAATATCCAGACGACCGAGGTGCTGTTCTCTTGCGGCTTTACGTAATGGTAAAGAGTCATCAATATCTGTGCAGTAGATCGAATACAGCAATTTTACTTCTCTTCCGGCTTGTCTTCGATATGTTTGTAGATAAAAAACATCTGGATGATGGTGAAGGCGAATGTCAGCCCCAGTAAACCGAATACCTTGAAGTTGACCCAGATATTGGTCCGTGTTTCCGGGTCAAGATCAGGTGCGTAATAGAAAGCCACATAGAGATTCAATAGCCCGGCGATCAGAAAAAACAGGCCCCAGGCGATGTTCACTTTACGCCATATGCGTGAGGGTAACTTCAGTTGACCACCGAGAACATGCTCCAGAGCGGTTTTTTTGCCGACGAACAGACTGCCAAGTAAGAGGATTGAAAAAATCCAGTTGACGATACTGGGTTTCCATTTTATAAAATTCGGGTCCTGAAATAACAGGGTCATGCCACCGAACAGGGTGATAACGGCAAGTGTTACCAGGTGCATGGTTTCAAAACGACCTTTACGGTAACGAAATACGGCAACCTGGATCAACGAGGAAGCCATGGCGATCGCGGTTGCGGTATAAATACCATAGAGTTTGAATGCGGCAAAAAACAGTAACAACGGAAAGAAATCAAACAGAAGTTTCATAAATCGGGATGTGCTATAAGTTAGAGAGGCGTAGTAAAATAAGTCGTGAGAATGACAACCTGTAGAGTAGCTAATCTATACCCGCAGGGCAAGGTATTTTACACCCCGCTGGGTATTGCAGGAAGCAGGGGGGATATGATGGGAGATAGAATGACAAACAAGCAAACCTATCCGGCTGCAGCAGCATGGCCGCCACGTTTTCGACGTGTGGTTGTGGAGGGCCCTATCGGTGTCGGTAAAACAACATTGGTGCGCCGTTTGGCGGAAGTTGTCGGTAGCAGCCCGGTATTGGAAGAGCCGGAAAAAAATCCTTTTCTTGAACGGTTTTATCAAGCCCGCGATCGTTATGCGTTAGCTACGCAGTTGCAATTCCTGTTTCAGCGTGTCGAACAACTAAATCGACTGGAAATCAGCGAATCTGCAGAACAGATACGAATCCAGGATTTTATGGTACAAAAGGATCCGTTATTTGCACAAATCACGCTGGATGATGATGAATATCGCCTGTATCAGAAAATTTACCAGCAGCAGATTCAGGCCGTACCTGCAGCGGATCTTGTGATCTATTTGCAGGCACCACTGCCGGTATTGATGGAGCGGATAGAACAGCGTGGACGGATTTTCGAATTTGGTATCGATAAAAATTATTTACAACAGCTGGTTGAAGCCTACTCACGTTATTTTCTGACCTACGCCGAATCGCCATTGCTGGTGGTCAATGCTGCCGGGATCAATTTTGCCGAGAACACTGACGACTTTCATTTGTTGTTGAGCTATATTCAGAATCTGGGGCCGGGCAGAAATTTTTATAACCCGACGATGGGATAATGTCCCTGTCGTTGAGGGCAACGCATTAGCGCGACCACAGTATTTCATGTATGCTGCTTGTCAATAATGTTCATTACTTATAGTATGGTGACAGGTGAGTGGGTTTGACGACAACAATTAATTGAGGAGGATGTAACGCGATGAAAAGGCTAAAGGGAGAAGGCGTAATGTGCCGGGTGAGTGGTACGGCATTGGCCATGGCTGTAGTATCCACATTGTGTGTCGGTGTTTCACAACCGGCCAGCGCTGTAGAGTTTAATAACGGGGACTGGAGTGGCAATCTCGATACCACTGTATCCTATGGCGCCAGATGGCGGGTCGAGAATCGCGATCCCCGTTTGCTGGGTTTGGCCGGGACACCACAGGCCGGAACCGCATTTTCGGTCAATGGTGATGATGGCAATCAGAACTATGACAAAGGCCTGGTCAATAGTGCTGTCAAAGTTACCAGCGAACTGGAACTGAATCACAAAAGCAATAATGGTGGAGCCTTCGTCCGTGTTTCCGGTTTTTATGATAACGAAAACGAGAATGGTAGCCGGGTAAAAGCACCCCTCAGTAA
>CAZTLH010000004.1:0-19563 GCA_964614335.1 uncultured Gammaproteobacteria bacterium | reverse complement strand
AAACTAAATTAATTTGCCGTTATCTTGAGATGTCCAAACATGACATGAAAAAATGGCATACTATACATTTTTCCTGCTGCCATCGCCTCCTGGACATGCTTTTTGGTTTTTCCCATCAAGGCCTTGGTTTCCATCAAATTAGCCATGGCTGCTTTTTTCGCCGGGCCGTCAGGCATCGCCATCAGTTTCTTGTTGGCCTTCATCATCTTGGCCTTGATCTGCGGGAACGGGATGTAACCGCTCTTCAAAGGAGCCGGCATCAAACCTTTTGGCGTAACCTTGAACGGTGGCACCATCAAATGCATGACCTTGCCGGTACTTCCAGCACCAACGCCACCATCAAAACTCAGCTTGTTACCATCACCACGGACAAACTCGGTGATCATCATATGTACCAGCTGCCCTTTGTTGACCAGACGATCATCAACATAGATATCGCCGATACCCCAGAATCCGGCATAGGTGAATTCGGTGGGCATCAGATTGGTGCCAATCCCGGTCACACCATGCAGCAGGTGATTGGTCACCACGCCCCCAAATACTGGAAAAAGCTTGCCATGAGGTAAGGCTTTCTTGACCACCACACGATAGTCGTGTGACTTGTCTGGGGCTTTAAAAGACGCTTCAAAGTCTATTTTATCCTCTGTCACCTTGCCATCGATGGCGGTCACATCTTTCAAAGTCATATTCAAATCGCCGACCCCGACCACCATCCAGTCACTAAACGGTGTGGCATGATCGGCGATGGTGTACTTGCCATTGCGTTGTGAACGCAAATTTTTCGCCACACCGGCCAAAGGAAACGGGCCCTGTTGCCAGCCAAGAGGGTGTTGGGGGTCGCCAAAGACGGCCGGGTCCATTTTTCGTGGCCCAGGCAGGGCCCAGCGGATGGAACCGCTTTTTTGTGATGCCGTGACCGTTATCGGGCCACCGAGAAGACGGGGTGGTGTGGGATTTTTGGCATGAGACTGGGTATATGCCGAAAGCCCGACCATCGGCGCCTTAGCCATGCTTTTGCTGCCGGATGCTGCACCTGCATTCGCACAACCTGCTAATACTACCACAGATGCCAGGGTGGCAAACTGGGTTAAACGTTTTGCCGGAATAGATGTAGTTTTCATAAGTTCCTCTGTCTGTTGGTCTTTGATAAATTCAAAGATTGTTCTACTTAATCTGGAGGAAAGAGCTGGATCAACCTGACGAAATGCATCCGTATCAACAGAGACAAACAGGCAGGTCACGATTTACCCCCCCTCCTGCAGCTAATAGACTGCGGTAGTGACAGTTAGTTCCCTCACCACAGACAGCGGTTTAAACGGAGAGATAAAGATCAGATGGCGATATGTAACCGGATGCCGGCCTCGTTGGCCAGGGAGACAAAATCTTCATCTGGCGTCTGATCGGTAAATATGGCATCAACAGCGGAGATATGGCCCAGACGAACCATAGCGTTGCGACTAAATTTAGTATGATCAACGGCCAGGTAAACGGTTCGAGAATTGGCCATAATTGCCTGGGCGACCTTGACTTCACGATAATCAAAATCCAGTAACGTGCCATCGTTTTCGATTCCGGATATACCAATGATGGCATAATCGACCTTGAACTGATTGACGAATTCCAGAGTGGCCTCACCGGTAATACCTCGGTCACGATGACGCACCACACCACCAGTGACAATGACCTCAAAATGTTCGTAGCGACTCAAAATATAGGCGACATTGAGATTATTGGTGATCACCCGTAAGCCGGTATGCTCCTTCAAGGCCAGGGCGACCTGTTCATTGGTGGTACCGATATTGATAAACAGCGAGGCATCATTGGGAATATGCTGCACCAGCTGTCTTGCGATCCGTTGTTTTTCTTCCAGACAAAAGATCTTTCGCTCCTGATAGGCCACATTGCGCACACTTGAAGGCAACCCTGCACCGCCATGATAACGTGTCAATAATCCCATTGCCGCCAGGGTGTTGAGATCACGGCGTATGGTCTGGGGTGTTTTGTGAAAGTGCTGGACCAGAAGCTCGATCGAAGCAAAACCCTGTTGCCGAACCAGCTGCTGGATTTCCTGCTGGCGTTTGTTTAATGGTGATTTGTTGATACTCATGGCAGACTCTTTAGCTTTTGTAGACCGAAAGTGTAGCAGTTCGTACGACCACTGCCATACATCAAGAAATTCATCAGGAGCTCCCGCTAAAACTCCCACCAACCCTGACCCGTAACACAACTCAAACCGACAGCGATAAATCACTAAATTCGTTCGTACAATGCTGCCAGGTCGTCAGATGTCGATGGTCTGCCCTGATTGCAGCAGTATTGCTCCATTTATCAGACATCAGACATTGTCCTTGGTCCACCGATGTGGCTCAATAACACAATCATTACGCTACTTTGTCAGGGAGAGTCCAGAATGTCAAAAAATCCTGTTTTACTTGCTATCGACCAGGGCACAACCAGTAGCCGGGCGATCCTGTTTGACCCGGCCGGTAAACCATTGCAGATCGCTCAGCAGGAAATTGGGCAACTCTATCCGGACGATGGCTGGGTGGAACACGATCCGGAAGAAATCTGGCAAAGCAGCCTGCAGGTGACCCGCAAGATGATCGAAACCGCCCGGACCGGAGAAAATACGATTACCGGGATTGGCATTACCAATCAACGCGAAACCACCGTTGTCTGGGATCGCAAAACAGGCCAGGCCCTGTATAACGCCATTGTCTGGCAAGACCGGCGTACCGCCAAATATTGTGCCGAACTGAAGAATAATGGCCATGAGGCCATGGTTCGGAAAAAAACGGGACTGTTGCTCGACCCTTATTTTTCGGCTACCAAGATTCACTGGATTTTACAACATGTCGACGGCGCTCGAACCCTGGCCGAACAGGGGCGTCTGGCATTTGGCACCACCGACAGTTTTCTGATCTGGCGTCTTACCGCCGGCAAGGTGCATGCCACCGATGCCACCAACGCCTCCCGGACCCTGTTATTCAATATTCATCAACAATGCTGGGATCCGCAACTGCTGGAATTATTCAACATCCCACTGTCGATGTTACCGGAAGTCAAAAACTGTGCAGATGATTACGGCCTCACCGACCCGGCGGTACTGGGCCAACAAATCCCCATCAGTGGTGTCGCCGGTGACCAGCAAGCAGCTGCCATTGGCCAGGCCTGCCTGTTTTCCGGAATGGCCAAGAGTACTTATGGGACCGGTTGTTTTGCGCTGATGAACACCGGTAGGACCGCAGTCACTTCACAACACAAATTACTGACGACGGTCGCCTATCGTCTCGATGGCAAGACCGATTATGCCCTGGAAGGCTCGATCTTTGTGGCCGGCGCTGCCGTGCAATGGCTCCGTGACGGACTTCAAATCGTACAGACAGCGGCCGAAACCGAAGCGCTTGCCGCCAGTCTTGACAGCAACAAAGGAGTTTATCTGGTACCAGCATTTACCGGTCTTGGTGTGCCCTACTGGGACCCCGATGCACGTGGTGCCTTGACCGGCCTGACCCGTGACAGTGGCCGGGCGGAGATCGTCCGGGCCACCCTGGAGGCTGTCTGTTACCAGACCCGTGATCTGATCGATGCCATGCAGGCCGATGGCGCAGACTTCACCGCTCTGCGTGTTGATGGCGGGATGGTCGCCAACCGCTGGTTAATGCAATTTCTGGCCGACATCATCCAGGTTCCGGTCGAGGTGCCGGTGGTCACCGAAACAACTGCTCTGGGTGCAGCCTTTCTGGCCGGTCTGCAACAAGGCGTGGTGAGTTCCACATCGATGATCAGTGACAGCTGGCAGAGCCAGCACCGGTATCTGCCCCGGATGGCTGACAGCCAGCGAAAACCATTGCTGGAAGGCTGGGATCGGGCGGTGTCGCGGGTCTTATTGAAGCCAAAGACATAACCAAAAAATCGCAACCACCCGGAACTTAATCACAACAGTAAAACACCAACTTTTTAAATCTCCAGAGCTGTCGCCATGACTCTAAGTCCTGGAACTCCCGCTAGGATCATAAAGCACGGGATTTGCTGGCTGATTTAGAGCGATTTTGACCATTGTAAGATATTATTGCCAAATTCCCGGGTCCGATTGACTTATTCCACAGTAACCGACTTGGCCAGGTTTCGTGGTTTGTCGACATCAGTGCCCTTGATCAGAGCCACATGGTAGGCCAGCATTTGTAACGGGATGGCATAGATGATCGGGGACAATAACTCATCCACCGCTGACACCGGGACCACGATGGTGTCTTCATTTTGTTCGATGCCCGCCGCCTGGTCGGCAAACACCAGCATCCGCCCGCCACGTGCCCGCACTTCCTGGATGTTGGATTTAAGTTTTTCCAGCAAGGCATTATTGGGCGCCACCGCGATCACCGGCATTTTGTCATCAACGAGGGCCAACGGGCCATGCTTGAGCTCACCGGCCGGATAGGCTTCGGCATGGATATAGGAAATTTCCTTGAGTTTCAGTGCCCCCTCCAGTGCGATGGGGTAATGGCTGCCACGCCCCAGAAACAGGGCATGTTCCTTGGTCACAAAGCCTTCCGCAATATCCTTGATTTGCGGTTCCAGACCGAGCACCTGTTCCATCTGTGCCGGCAACCCGGGCAACGCCTGCAGGGCCCGGCGTAGTGATGCCTGGTCATAACCACGGGCTGCCGCCAGACTCATGGTTAACAGGTACAAACCGATTAGCTGGGTGGTAAAGGCCTTGGTCGAAGCGACACCGATTTCCCGTCCGGCACGGGTCAAAAAGGTCAGGTCCGCATCACGCACCAGGGCGCTTTCGGCCACATTACAAAGTGCCAGCAACGGCCCGTATCCACGCTCTTTGGCCGCTTTGACAGCCGCCAGGATATCTACCGTTTCACCGGACTGTGAAATCGCCACCAACAAATTTTGTTGCGGGACAACCGGCTTACGATAACGAAATTCGCTAGCTATCTCTACATCACAGGCGATACCAAAACTTTCCATCCAGTTTTTTGCCACCAGACCGGCATGATAACTGGTACCACAGGCCAGAATCTTGACATTCTCTATGGTGGGAAACACTGACGCTGCCGTTGGACCAAATACGGCTGCTGGAACCTGACCGTTTACGACCCGCCCCTCCAGGGTATTGAGGGCAGCTCGCGGCTGCTCGTAAATCTCTTTTTGCATGAAATGCCGATAACCATTCAGACCGATGCTTTCCGGGCTCATCTCGGTTTCCGTTACCGGGCGCTCTTGTCGTTGACCCTGGGCATTTTCGACCTCGATACCATCTCGATGCAATATCACAAAATCCCCCTCCTCCAGCACCAGAAACCGCCGGGTATAATTCAACAGCGCCGTCATGTCGGAGGCCAAATATTGACTGTCGTCACCCAGACCGGCTACCAGCGGACTGCCACGACGGGCGCCGACAATCAGGTCAGGCTCTTTTTGGCTCAGAATAGCCAGTGCATAGGAACCTTCCAGCATGGCAATGCTGCGGCGGCAGGCTTCAACAAAATCGATTCCTGTGCGTTGTTGCGAAACCACCAGATGACATACGACTTCGGTATCGGTATCGGAACTGAAATCAAACCCTTCCGTCTGTAACAAGCTCCGCAACTGCACATGATTTTCGATGATGCCGTTACAGACGACTGCCACGCCTTCATTATTGAGCAGAGGATGGGCATTGCGTTCACTCGGTACGCCATGTGTCGCCCAACGCGTATGGGCAATCCCGGCCTGGCCCATGACAATATGTTCAGCCAGGGCTTGTTCCAGATCACACACCCGCCCGGCACTCCGGACACGAAACAAGGAATCGTTCTGTCCGGCATCGGCTTCGATCAAGGCCACGCCGGCCGAATCATAGCCACGATATTCGAGACTGCGCAGACCGGCCATTAATACCGGCAACACCGGACGCGGCGCCAGTGCCGCAACAATTCCACACATGACTTAATTCTCCCTGGGTTTTTTCTGGCGCTCTGCCGGGTGCAACCAGTCTTTTCTTGTGTGCTGTTGGGCACGACTCAGGGTCAGTGCATCGGCAGGTGCATCCCGGGTCAGTGTTGTTCCGGCACCGATTACGGCCCGGGCACCCACCTTGACCGGGGCCACCAGCTGACAGTCTGAACCGATAAAGGCACCATCACCAATTTCAGTGCGATATTTGTTCAGGCCATCATAATTACAGGTAATCACACCGGCGCCGATATTGACCCTCTGGCCAATACTGGTGTCACCAAGATAACTTAAATGGCTGGCTTTACTGCCTTTTCCAAGTCGGGTTTTTTTCAGTTCAACAAAGTTTCCTACCCGGGAATCGGCTTCAAGCACCGAACCGGGGCGTATGCGGGCAAATGGCCCGACCTCGGCACCCGTATGAATTTCAGCTTCCACAATGATCGTCATGGGCTGGACGGTCACATTGTCCGCGAGGGTTGAGTTGCGTATCACACAATTGGCACCAATATGAATATGATCTCCCAGGATCACCTGACCTTCGAGGATGACATTGATATCAATAAAACAATCACGGCCATGTTGCAGTTGCCCCCGTAGATCGAAGCGTGCAGGGTCCGCCAGTTGCAAACCCGCTGTCATCAACTGCTGAGCCTGTCGATGCTGATAGACACACTCAGCCTGCGCCAGTTCCACACGACTATTAATGCCGAGGATCTCATCATTATCCTCGACCACAACACTGTGAACCGGGATCTCATCCTGTACTGCCATGGCAATACAGTCGGTCAGATACAACTCACCCTGGTTATTCTCTGGTGCCAATCGGGCCAGCCAGGAACGAAACAAGTCAGCGGGGGCCGACAAGACCCCGGTGTTGATTTCCCGGATCTTCCGAATATCAGCATTGGCGTCACGATGCTCAATAATCGCCTTGATGGTACCGTCATCGGATCTTACGATCCGGCCGAGTCCATCCGGTTGCTCAACAACTGCCGTCAACAGTGCAAGCTTCTGTTCCAACGCAGGATCCAGCAACGGCAGCAGTGTTGCCTGTCGTAATAACGGCACATCGCCATACAACACCAATACTCTGGCTTCGTCCGGGATTTCCGGCATGGCCTGGGCGACGGCATGACCGGTACCTTTTTGCTCGGACTGCAATACCCAGCAAATATCCTGCCCGCTGGTTTCCTCGCGTACCCGCTCTGCCTGATGACCTACGACACAATGGATCTGCTCCGGCTGTAAACTGCGTGCCAGATCCAATACATAATGTAACAATGGACGGCCGGCCAGTGGCTGTAAGACCTTGGCCATTTCAGAGTGCATACGTTTTCCCAGACCGGCAGCCAGGATGACGATATGCAAAGGATGTGATATGGGTGAGACGGGTATTGTCATGCAGTCATTATATCAGCAGTTACTATTAGGTTGCTTTTTCTACCACATTTCCATCTGGAAAATGATCACAAGGATTGTTGTCAACTTGATGGTCATCGCACGCGAAAATAGTCCGAAAATTCCTGGCGTACGAGAGCTACCGTTTTGGCTACAACTCAACGTCGATTCAGGATTATAGACAACCAAAATTTCATGATGAAACTCTTGGAATCAATAATGGAATGTTCAAAAACACTACAATTCTAGACCTGACCCCATCATTGAAGGAGGGGGGAGATTTGTTCGATTTCACCGGTGACGATTTCCTGGGTGGTGGCGGGGCGGATGGCTTTTACGGTGACTTCGTAGTGGATGTCTTTGCCCGCCAGCGGATGATTGGCATCGACGGTGAGGCTGTCGGCGGTAATGTCAACGACGTGAAAATGCATGATTTTGCCATCTGAATTTTCAGCTTCAAATTCCATACCCAACTGCCGCAGTTCCTCGGGTACATTGTGTATCGAATCGGTGAAGGTCAGACCGGGATCATGCATTCCGAAGCCGTCTTCTGCGGTTAAATCGACCGCGATACTGTCACCGATCTGGTGGCCTTCGAGACTGGCTTCAAGCTGGGGAAACAACTCGCTTTTACCACCTTGTACATAGTCGACCGGCAGATCCCGGTATTCCAGCAACTGGCCCTGGTCGTCCTTGATTGAATAACTGATGGAGACGACCGTGGCCGGGCCAACCCGCAGCGTTGTCAATTGTATTTCCCCTGGAAATCGAATCGCCGGTTACCTGCCATCACGCAATTTGCGCAAGGCCTGCAGTTCGGCCACAGCAATGGCCAGCTCGGCCTTGGCCTTGGCATATTCAATCTTCGAGCTGTTATCTTTCATGGCATGCTCGGCGTGCTGCTTGGCTTCAAGTGCCGCTGCCTCGTCGATATCATCACCACGTATCGCTGTGTCGGCCAGCACTGTCACCATGTGTGGCTGTACTTCCAGTAATCCGCCCGAAATGACCACCAACTCTTCCTTGCCATCGAGCTGAACCCTGACAGCCCCCGGCTTGAGGCGGGTCATCATCGGTGTATGCCTGGGCGCAATACCGACTTCGCCCATTTCAGCCGGCGCGAATACCATATTGGCGGTACCCGAGAATATGGCTTCCTCGGCACTGACAATATCCACTTGTATGGTCATTGGCATCTGCTATCCTCAGCTCAGGGTCTTGGCCTTCTCGATCGCTTCATCAATACCACCGACCATATAAAATGCCTGTTCGGGGATATCATCGAGTTCACCATTGATAATCATGTTGAACCCACGAATGGTTTCTTTGAGTGTGACATATTTACCCGGTGCACCGGTGAAGGCCTCGGCGACAAAGAAGGGCTGTGACAGGAAGCGTTGTATCTTGCGCGCCCGGGCCACGGCAGCCTTGTCTTCATCGGATAATTCATCCATGCCCAGAATGGCGATAATGTCACGCAATTCCTTATACCGTTGTAAGACCCCCTGCACCGCACGGGCCGTATCGTAATGCTCCTGACCCACCACCAGCGGATCAAGCTGACGACTGGTTGAATCCAGTGGATCCACCGCCGGATAAATTCCCAGTTCGGCAATCTGTCGTGACAACACCAGGGTGGCATCCAGATGAGCAAATGTGGTTGCCGGTGAAGGATCGGTCAAGTCATCGGCTGGTACATAGACCGCCTGGATCGAGGTAATGGAACCGGTCTTGGTGGAAGCAATCCGCTCTTGTAGAATGCCCATTTCTTCGGCCAGGGTCGGTTGATAACCGACAGCCGACGGCATGCGGCCGAGGAGGGCGGAGACTTCGGTTCCGGCCAGGGTATAACGGTAGATATTGTCAACAAAGAACAGCACATCACGGCCTTCTTCACGAAAGTATTCAGCCATGGTCAACCCGGTGAGGGCGACTCGCAGACGATTCCCCGGAGGCTCATTCATCTGTCCATAAACCAGCGAGACCTTGTCGATAACGCCACCATCGGTCATTTCATGATAAAAATCGTTGCCTTCCCGGGTCCGTTCCCCGACACCGGCAAAAACCGAATAACCGGAATGCTCGGCGGCAATATTACGAATCAGCTCCATCAGGGTCACGGTCTTGCCGACACCGGCACCGCCAAACAACCCGACCTTGCCGCCTTTGGCAAAAGGGATCATCAGATCGATGACCTTGATTCCGGTCTCCAGTATCTCCAGGGTCGCCGACTGTTCCGCATAAGTTGGCGCCTGGCGATGAATCGCCCAGCGCTCTTCGGTCGGGATGGCACCCTTCTCGTCGACCGGTTCGCCCAATACATTCATGATACGACCGAGGGTTGCTTCACCTACGGGTACCGAAATGGCCGCCCCGGTATTGATGACCGGCAGGTCACGTTTCAGACCATCAGAAGACCCCATGGCAATGGTACGCACCACACCATCACCGATCTGCTGCTGGACTTCAAGTGTCAAACCACTTTCTTCAACCGTCAATGCGTCATGTACCCTGGGTACAGACCCACGGGGAAATTTGACATCCACTACGGCACCAATGATCTCTACGATATTTCCACTACTCATCGTCTACAAATCCTCTTCTAAACAAACTGGCTCTTCTATTCAACCTGGTTCGACTTTGCTTATACCGCCGCAGCGCCACCGACAATTTCTGAAATTTCCTGGGTAATGGCTGCCTGCCTGGCCTTGTTATAGACCAGCTGCAGTTCATCAATAATATCGCCGGCATTATCGGAGGCGGATTTCATTGCCACCATACGTGCCGCCTGTTCACAGGCAATATTTTCGACCACCGACTGATAAACCAGTGATTCGATATAGCGGGTCATCAACGTATCGACCACTTCCCTGGCATCCGGTTCATACAGATAATCCCAATGATGGGCCAATTGGGTTTCGCTTTCCTCGGGAACAATCGGTAACAACTGTTCGATCTGTGGCCGTTGGGTCATGGTATTGACAAATTCATTACTGACCACAAACAGACGATCAATCCGGCCCTCGTCATAGGCGTCGAGCATGACCTTGATGGTACCAATCAGATCGGCGATTTCCGGTTTGTCCGACACATCACGTAGTTGAGAGACAATATTGCCGCCGGTATGATTGAAAAACTGTACTCCTTTTTTACCAAACACACTGACATCGATGCCATTTCCGTCATGATCCCACTCCTGCATGGGCCCGAGCATGGATCGAAACAGATTGGTATTGAGCCCGCCACAAAGACCGCGATCCGACGTGACCACAATAAACCCGGCTCGTTTTGGCTGCTTCCGGTCTACCACATAGGGGTGTCGGTATTCCGGGTGCGCCCGGGCCATGTGATGGATGACGACCCGCATTTTTTCCGCATAGGGGCGGGTCGCTTTCATCTGATCCTGGGCACGACGCATCTTGCTGGCCGCAACCATCTCCATTGCCTTGGTGATCTTACGGGTATTTTGGATGCTGCTGATCTTGCCTCGTATTTCTTTTGCGCCGGCCATAAGCTAACTCCGTGGGTACTCGCTGGTTACCAGGTGCCGTTGGCTTTGAAATCATCCAGCGCCTTGCGCAGGCTGGACACGACTTCATCGGTGTACTTGCAATGCTCGTTTATGTCGTCGAGCAGTGACTGATAGCTCGCTTTCATAAAACTTAGCATCGACTCCTCAAAGGCCACAACTTTATGCACATCCACGCTGTCGATATAACCTTCATTGACGGCAAACAGCGAGATCGCCATTTCTGCTACCGACATAGGTGAATACTGCTTTTGTTTCATTAGTTCGGTTACACGCTGACCGCGCTCGAGCTGGTTTCGTGTCAACTCGTCGAGATCCGAGGCAAACTGGGCGAATGCTGCCAGTTCACGATATTGGGCCAGCGCCAAACGAATACCACCACCGAGTTTCTTGATGATGTTGGTCTGTGCAGCACCACCGACACGGGAGACCGACAGACCGGCATTAATGGCCGGACGAATACCGGCATTAAACAGATCCGACTCCAGGAAGATCTGGCCGTCGGTAATCGAAATCACATTGGTGGGGACAAACGCAGACACGTCACCGGCCTGGGTTTCAATAATCGGCAGGGCAGTCAGGGACCCGGTACGACCCTTGACCGCACCATTGGTACGATGTTCCACATCAACGGCATTGATCCGCGCTGCCCGTTCCAATAGCCGGGAATGCAGATAAAACACATCACCAGGATAGGCTTCACGCCCTGGCGGACGACGTAACAACAGCGAGACCTGACGATAGGCCCAAGCCTGTTTGGTCAGGTCATCATAGACAATCAGCGCATCTTCGCCACGATCACGGAAATATTCTCCCATGGCGCAACCGGCATAAGGTGCAACATACTGCAAGGCAGCCGAGTTAGCCGCGGAGGCCGCAACGACGATCGTATGTGCCATGGCATCATGCTCTTCGAGCTTGCGTACCACACCGGCGATACTCGATGCCTTCTGACCGACCGCCACATAGATGCATTTAACCCCGGTGCCCTTTTGGTTGATGATGGCGTCGATCGCAACCGCCGTCTTGCCGGTTTGACGGTCGCCGATAATCAGCTCACGTTGACCGCGACCGATCGGTACCATGGAATCAATCGATTTGAGACCTGTCTGTACCGGCTCGGAGACCGATTGGCGGGCAATCACCCCGGGTGCCATCTTTTCGATTGGTGATGTGTCATCTGCCGTGATCGGCCCCTTGCCGTCAATCGGCTCACCGAGTGAGTCAACGACCCTGCCGAGCAACCCCTCACCAACCGGGACTTCGAGGATTTTACCGGTACATTTAACGGTATCACCCTCGGATAGATGGGCATACTCACCCAGGATCACGGCACCGACGGAGTCACGTTCCAGATTCAGGGCCATGCCATAGGTATTGCCGGGGAACTCAAGCATTTCTCCCTGCATGGCTTCGGCCAGACCGTGGATTCGGGCAATACCATCGGTCAGGCTGACGATCGTACCCTCGGTACGCGCTTCAGCAACGGCTTCAAAGTTTTTGATCCGTTCCTTGATCAGCTCGCTGATTTCGGATGGTTTCAATTGGGTCGACATAGTGTATTCCTCTACAATACTTGTTCAGATCGTCTGAAAATCAATGCGTCAGACTGTTTGCCAGTTGCTGAACCCGGGCTTTTGCCGAGCCGTCAATGACCCAGTCACCAGCCCGTATAATCATGCCGGCCATCAGCTCCTTGTTGACATGACTATCCAGTCTGACGGTACGGCCGAAATGCTGCTCCAGTGCCTTGGCTATCTTGTCTTTTTCACTCTCGCTGATGACGTAGGCCGATTCGACCGTGGCATCGATTTCCTGTTCTGCCTCCGCCCGCATGGCTTCAAATTGCTGTAACAATTCGGCGCCGATATCGAGTCGATCGTTAATCACCAGCAAACGCAACAGATTTTGCGTGCCCGCTGTGATCTGTTCACCACAAACCGCCAGCAGGATTTCGGTCAACTGATCCCGATCCATGCCCGGATCACCGACTCGTTGTTTGACTTCATCATCAGCCAAAACCATGGCCAGCACAATCAGTTGCTCTGCCCATGTAGCCAGATTCTGTTGTTCACTGCCGGTTCTGAATACGGCTTCGGCGTAGGGCCGGGCCAGCGTCTCGAGTTCTGCCATCGTGCCGGCCTACAGCTGGGTCAAAAGATCGTTGAGCATTTTGTCATGCGTCGACCGATCAATTTCCCGCTCCAGAATTTTCTCGGCACCGAGTACCGACAACTCTGCCACCTGACCACGTAATGATTCTTTGGCTTTATTCAGCTCGGTCTCGATTTCAGCCCGGGCAGCAGTCAGTATACGTGCCGCCTCTTCGCGGGCATCGTTTTTAGCCTGATCAACAATCTCGGAAGCCCGCTTCTCGCCACGATTGATCAACTCGGCAGTCTGCTGTTTGGTTTCACGCAACAGTTCGGCCGCTTTTTGCTCGGCCAGATTCTGCTCGTGCTTCCCACGTTCCGCCGCTGCCAGACCATCGGCAATGCGTGTTCTTCGCTCATCCAGTGCCGCCATAATTGGGGTCCAGACGTATTTCATGGTGATCATGACAAAGACGGCAAAGACGACCATTTCAATCAGCAATGTGAGGTTTATGCTCATTTCAACACCTCGTGTGTCATTCGTGGAGACCGATCAGGAACCTGCCACACCGAACAGCACATACATGGCAATACCGACGGCGATCATCGGCACAGCATCAACCAGACCCATGACGATAAAGAACTGGGTACGCAACATTGGTATCAGCTCCGGCTGTCTGGCAGCACCCTCAAGAAAGCGCCCGCCCAGAATACCAATACCCACGGCTGCTCCAAGTGCACCCAAACCCAACATCAGTGCGCCGGCAATAAAAAGAATCGCATTTTCCATCTCAGTCTCCGAAATAGCTATTTGTACTATGGAAGGTTAAAAAATCTTGTTAATGTACTTAATGATGACTATGTGCCATATCCAGATACACGATGGTCAGCACCATAAAGATAAATGCCTGCAAGGTGATAATCAGAATATGAAAGAGAGCCCAGACAATTTGCAGACCACCGCCCAACACACCGAGCACCGGGTTGGAGGTATACATCAGGGCAATCAGAATGAAGATCATTTCTCCGGCATACATGTTGCCGAACAGACGCAGCGAATGGGAAATCGGCTTCGCGATCAGACTCACCAGTTCGAGGGTTAAATTGATGGGGATAAAGATCAGTTTCAACAACGGGTTGGTCGACTGGAAAGGCTGCATGGTTAATTCACCGGCAAAACCGCCAACACCCTTGATCTTGATACTGTAGAACAACATCAAACCAAACACACTCAGGGCCAGGGCAAAGGTAACATTCGGATCTGCGGAGGGTACGACCCGCTGAAACTCTGCTAGTTGTGAGCCTTCAACCAACCAAGGTAACAGGTCGACCGGGATCAGGTCCATGAGATTCATCATGAAGATCCACATAAACAGGGTCAGTGCCAGTGGCGCAACCAGGTCGTTTTTACCACTGAAAGAACTGCGCACATTTTCGTTGATGAAATCGACATTCCACTCAACAAAGTTCTGCAACTTGCCCGGTGTTCCGGAACTCATTTTTTTCGCAACACTGCGTAGCATCCAGTAACACAGGAATGCCAGCATCAGGGTCCAGAACAGGGTATCGACATGCACTGCCCAAAAGCCCATAGCCTTGGCTTCGGCGGCATTGTGTGCCAACCCCCAACCACCGTCTGATTGCTGACCATAGGTCAGGAATGTTAGATGGTGTCGTATATACTCAGAGGATGTCATGGTCTCAGCTGCAGACATTTTCGTTCTAAGCGCCCTTTAATTCATCAGATGTCGTCCGGCAAAACAGAAACCCTGTCTGCATGACCACAAAACCCGTAACAATAAACGGTAAAGACCAGTGCAGTATCAAACCCCCAACTGCAATGCCTCCCGCCACCAGCAAAAACTTGTTCACAAGACCGGCATACAACGGCAGCATACCCAGCCCTTTACTCTGTTGCAATGCCTGGCTGGCGCGTTGTACCGATCGACCGGTGAGCAAGGTATTGACTACCCCCAACGCACAACCCAATGCAACTGCATAAATATTACTCCGCCATTGTGGAACCAGTACGGTGATCACCAACAGTATCACTGTCATACAACCCTGTGCCAACAATACCCGTCGACGACAATGACAAAAATCACCCACCAGGCGACACTCTCTTCCAGTACGTTAAGCCGTAATCAGACAATTCCCGGCACCCCAAAATGGCGCGGTAGTATAAATTACACCTATCTACAGGTCAACGATTTATATTATTGCCCAGGAGCTCCCGCTAACGCAGAATTTGCCGACCTATTTTGCTCCACGGCCATACGGACCCGTAAATTTCGAAACGTACGCACCTAGGACGCTGTAAATCGAATCCTGCAATAACGATTCATTATGGCCATAATCCTGAGCTTTAGACAATGATCTGGATCAGCTGTCAGGAACTCACGCAACGGCTACATGCTGAACAGGATCATCTGATCAGCGAGAAACGACACCTATTCTCCACTAATGCCGACAAAGACCAGAGATCTACTCTGACGTATAGCAGGTCAGTGTCCCTTTACTCGCGGCGGAGAAACACCTTGCAGTTTCCAGCTTCGGAACCCACGGTGATCAATGAAAATACATAACAATACGTCGTTATTAACGTTAGATAGCGATTTGGGTGAGGCTCCTGGTTTAGTGAATACGCTGCAGAATCCCCTCCAGTTCGTCCAGGCTGTGATACTCGATCAGCAAACGACCTTTTTTTTGCCCATGCTGAATACTCACCCGTGCCTGGATCCGTTCCGAAAGTTCCGTTTCCAGCAGCCGGATATCGGCATCTACTGCTGGCTCGGTGGCGAGCTTTTCTCCGGATTCGACCGTCGACAAACAGCGTTTCACCAGCTTTTCGGTAGCTCGCACCGACAAATTTTTTTGGATTACCTGCCGGGCGATAAGCAAACGTTGTGATTCCTGCAAGCCCAGCAAGGCCCTGGCATGACCCATATCCAACTGTCCTTGCTCCACCATTTCCCGGATCTCGCGTTGCAATGCCAGCAATCGCAACAGGTTGCTGATCTGGGCTCTGGAATGACCCAGATAGCTTGCAATCTGCTGGTGGGTCAGTTTGAATTCGTCAATCAGCCGTGAAATACCGGTAGCCTCTTCGATAGGATTGAGATTTTCCCGCTGAATATTCTCGATCAATGCCATGGCCATGGCCGTCTCATCGGCAACTTCCCGTACCACCACGGGCACACGTTCCAAACCAGCCAGCTGTGCGGCTCGCCAGCGACGTTCACCGGCGATAATTTCATAACCGCCATCCGCCACTTGCCGAACCAGAATCGGCTGAATAATACCCTGGCTCTGAATCGATTGCGCCAGCGTCTGCAAGGACTGATCATCGATATGATTCCGTGGTTGATAACGACCGCGCTGCAATTGCTCGATCGGCATTTCCTGCAGGGCCTGACCGGCTACTGATCCGTCCACCGCCATATGGGCTGGTGAGACTTCACCCAACAGCGCATCCAGACCTCGACCCAAACGACTTTTGCTATTTTTTTTCACATTCATTTTTGCTCCCTTTTCAAGACTTCAGCGGCCAACGCCAGATAGGCCAGAGACCCGGCACAGCACTTGTCGTATTGCATGACCGGACGACCGTAACTGGGTGCCTCGGCCAGACGGACATTTCGTGGTATCACGGTTTGATACAGACGTTCGCCATAATGTTTTTGCAGTTGTTCCGAAACTTCATTGGTCAAAGAATTGCGCGGATCGAACATGGTACGCAGCAGTCCTTCAATTCTTATGGCCGGGTTAAGTGTCTGCTGCACACGCCGTATCGAGGATACCAGGGCACTCAAGCCTTCCAGGGCATAATATTCACACTGCATGGGAATCAGTACCGCAGCCGCAGCCACCAGTGCATTAACCGTTAACAGGTTCAATGCCGGCGGACAATCTATCAGAATAAAATCATAGGCCTTGTCTGCCGATTGCAAGGCTTGTTGCAGCCTCTTCTCACGTTGTGACGCCTGCACCAGCTCAATCTGGGCGCCGGCCAGATCACGGGTGGCCGGTAACAGGTCAAAGCCCCATGGCAATTCGATGACCGCATTCGTCAAGGTCGCAGTCCCCAACAACACTTCATAAACTGTGGTCGACAACTCCGGGCCCATGGCACCACAACCGGTACTGGCGTTGCCTTGCGGATCAAGATCAATCAGCAAGACCTGTTGCCCGGCCAGGGCCAATGCGGCAGAGAGGTTGATGCTGGTCGTGGTTTTGCCGACACCACCCTTCTGATTGGTGACCGCAAGTATTTTTCTCATTAGTAAAGATCCTGTTTCATCGATGTGCGCTGTAATAGTAATAAACGCCGGTCGGCTGATAATCCCGGCACAGTCAAGGTAATATCGGCCTGCTGCTGCCAACCCACAGGCAATGGTCCAGACTCGCTGTCGAGTGAGCGGCTTTTCAGCGCCATCACCCGGCTCTTGGCGGCACATAAGTGCTCACAACACCGCAACATTTTTGGCAAGGGTGCAAATGCGCGAGCGGTAAGCGTATCAAATTTTTCAACCGGCCGGTATTGTTCCACACGTGCCGTGACAATGCTTACATTTTCCAGCCCCAGTTCGGCAACAACCTGCAGCAGAAACCGGGTTCTTTTTCGCCGACTGTCGAGCAGGACAAATCGTATATTGGTGGCCAGGATGGACAACGGGACACCAGGGAGACCGGCACCGGAACCAATATCCAGTACCTGTGTACCATTTAACCAGGGAAGGATGGCGATACTATCGAGCAGGTGGCGACAAACCATCGCCTCGGGTGTCTTGACTGCCGTCATATTACTGATCTGGTTCCAGCGTTGCAATAATTGCAAATATTGTAACAATTGCTGTTGTTGTGCCGTACTGGCAACAACCCCGAGTTTTTCAAGACCTTGTTCAAGACTGGCGGCAGCCTTTTGCCAGCCAGGTTCGATTGTCATCGCGTAATACTGGCGGCAAGAACCACGGTGATATTGTCTCGACCACCGGCCAGATTGGCCAGATCCAGCAACCGGTATGCACTGGCCTGAATGTCCTCTATGCTGGCCAGTGTTTGCGCGATTTCACGATCTTCCAGCATATCATGCAAGCCATCGGTACATAACAGATAGCGGTCACCGGCATGCAGTCGATGACAACTGGTTTCTACCCGGGGACTGGCCTCGGTGCCCAATGCCCGGGTGATAATATTGCTACCGACTGCCTCGGCTGCTTCTGCCGGTGAACAAAGCCCCTGATCGATCAATTGTTGTCGCAGGGTATGATCACGGGTCAATGCCGTCAGCGTGGCTTGCCGCCAACGGTAAAGACGACTGTCGCCGATATGTGCCAACCACAGGTCCTGCTCAGTAAATATCGCGATCACGGCCGTGGTCGCCATGCCACGGCAACCTGCATCCTGACTTGCCGCTTCGATAATGGCCCGATTCGCCTTACCCATGGCTGTTTTCAGTAACCCTTTCAGCTCTGCAGGCCAATGACCGCCTGTAGCCAGCCAGTGACTATACAGTTCATTGACAATCTGACAGGTAGCAATGGCGCTAGCCACTTCGCCAGCAAGATAACCACCGACGCCATCAGCCACCACAGCCAGACCCAACTCAGGGAGCCAGGCCGAGCTGTCCTCATTGTGATCCCGGACCTGGCCAACATGACTTGCCTGTACAGCCGCAACACCCAGAATGGGTAAACGGGCGGTTACAGTATCGTAGTGTGAAGTACTCATGGCCAGAATTGTACAGCATCTCACCATTCATCCTCCAATACCGGCACCAGCACACCATATGTTACCGCCAGCCTGAAGGCTGTCCGAGATTAGGAGACGCAAAATTATTACAATGACTGCGTTTCTACGATCAGAGAGCAGATAAACGAAACCCCGAAAACACCGGCCACTGGTGTAGAATTCGTGCAGGAAAGCGCTCTATCCTGCCCTAAAAATATAGAAACCCTGATTGTATGTCTGAACCCTGTGAAATTTGTGTTGTGATCCCGGTACTCAATGAAGCCGCAAACATCCGTAATTCACTTATGACGCTGTGCCATGAACAACATTTCAGGGAAATTGTTATCGTCGATGGTGGCAGTACAGATGCCACTATAGAGATCATAAATGCCTTTATCGTCAATCATCCTGACCAGGATCTGCAACTTCTTCACTCTCAATCCGGCAGGGCTCGACAAATGAATACCGGAGCTGAAGCAGCCAAATCACCAGTATTGTTATTTCTGCATGCCGACAGTCACTTGCCGGCGGAGATTGGCGCTGCGATCTGCAGTGTGTTAAACAACCATACTTGGGGTTTTTTTCAAATCCGTATTGACAGTCACAACCTCGTATTACGTATTGTCAGCCAGATGATGTGCTGGCGCTCTACAGTAACGGCGATTGCGACCGGTGACCAGGCCCTGTTTGTCACCACCGAACATTTCCGGGAACTGGGCGGCTTTGCTACTATACCCTTGATGGAAGACATAGAATTCTGCCGGCGCTTGCGGCGTAACGGGAGACCTGGCAGAATTCTACATTCTGTCAGAACTTCTGCACGTCGCTGGCAACGTCATGGTATTGTGCGCACGATAGTAT
>CAZTLH010000003.1:0-19766 GCA_964614335.1 uncultured Gammaproteobacteria bacterium | reverse complement strand
CCCACACTTGTGCGGTGCAGGTCAGTCGGAAAGCCGCACGACGTCGTCCATCTGTCCCAGGCAATTCGGCATTTACACTTAAGTCTGCCTTGTGTCATGTACAAAACGTGCAGCTGGAAGTGATTTTTTCGGTGGATTTGTCCAATGAAGGTGTGGACTTACCCGCTATTGATACCGTCATGATGCTCAGGCCCACAGAGTCAAAAATTCTCTTCCTGCAACAGTTAGGGCGAGGATTGCGATTGGAAAAACAAAAGGATCACTTGCTGATACTCGACTTTATCGGCAATCATAAATCGTTCCTGAACAAACCGGAGGCGCTTTTTGGGTTGCATTCTTCCCGGGAATTTATCAAAAGGCAGCGTGAAGGCCACTTGCCATTACCGAAAGGCTGCTATGCCAACTATGACCTGGGTGTGATTGCATTTTTCGAGCAAGTTACAAAATCTGTGTCGAGTGAAATACAAGATACCTATGAGCTACTGCAAACAACCGATCGACAGCGGCCGACAGCTGCGAAAATGTATCATGCCGGAATCACAATGCACAAAATCAGAGAAAAATTTGGCGGCTGGTTTTCACTGGTTAAGCGATATGATGGGCTGGATAACACTGCTCAGGATACACTCAAAAACCATGCTGATTTTTTTCTGGAGCTTGAAACAACATCGATGACCAAGTCATTCAAAATGATTCTGCTTCAGGCGATACTTGAGCTGGATGGGTTTCTTTACCCACGATCCGTTGATGTGCTGGCCAGTCGATCGGCAAAAATAGTCATGCGTTATCCGGCACTGGTAACACGCGATCTTCCCGAAGAATACAGGAATCTGGAGGATTGTGTAGCCAACAATAGACCACAATGGAACTCGTACTGGAGGAAAAATCCGGTCAACGCCTGGACCGGTGGAAATGTGAAAAGCGGTGAACCATTTTTCTGTCTGGACGGTGATGTACTCAAACCCAGTTTCATTCTACTGGCAAAGCAGCAGCATTCATTTCAGTTGATGGTGCAGGAGCTGATTGACTACAGGTTGGCTCGGTATATTAACAGCAAGTCGGCTACTTCTGCGGTCGAAGTCGAGCCTGCAATTGTGTTCAATCCAGGAAGTATTAAAGACTGGAACAAGATTCGCTTTTTCCGCGATCTGAAAATTGCCTGCGGTAACTTCAGGCCTGTTTTTCATAAAGATGACTTCATGATCAGCATTTCATCAAAGTACCGTATCAACCCGACACGTCATTTTATCGCTTGTGCATCTGGGAACTCCATGAATGGAGGGAAGAAACCCATTTTTGATGGTGATTATCTGCTTCTTGAGTGGATCGATGCCGAGCATGCGGGGTCAATCAGCAACCAGATATTGGCCGTAGAGCGCTGGAATGAGCATGGTGAGAATCAATATGTACTACGATGGGTGAGAAAACGTGGAGCGAATGGGTATTACTTGCAGGCCAACAACCCGGATTACAAGGATATTGCTGTCACTACACAGATGAATACCTTTGCCCGTTTGCGTGAGGTCATTCCGACAAGCGATTTGGTGTTTGAATGAAGGGAGCAATTGGAGATTTTCTAGGACAGGCTCCTGAAGTTCACGTCAGAGCGAATGCTCTTTCCCTGGTGCAACAGATGGAAGGCTTCATTGATCCGTTCCAGGGGCATGGTGTGGGTGATCAACTCATCGAACTTGATTTCACCATTGATGTACTGGTCGACCATGCCCGTGAGTTCGGTACGTCCACGCACACCACCAAAAGCGGTTCCGCGCTAGACACGTCCGGTCACCAACTGGAAGGGCCGGGTGCAGATTTCCTGACCGGAACCGGCCACCCCGATGATAACGCTTTCGCCCCAACCCTTGTAACAGCATTCCAGCGCTGCCCGCATCAGTTCGACATTACCGACACACTCAAACGAATAGTCGACACCACCATCGGTAAGATCGACGATCACCTCTTGAATGGGGGCGTCGTGATCTTTGGGGTTCACACAGTCGGTTGCACCGAGCTGTTTCGTCAGCGCAAATTTGCCTGCATTGATATCGATGGCAATAATGCGGCCGGCATTGGCCATGACTGCGCCCTGGATACAGCTCAAGCCGATACCACCCAGGCCGAAGATGGCCACGGAAGAACCTTCTTCCACCTTGACGGTGTTCAGTACTGCGCCGATACCGACGGCCGTGAATACGATTTATGTAGTTCGGTCAATATCACTGAAATCATGATCAAGACATCTCTCGGTAAATTGTCAATCGATTTCGATCCGGTGGATATGGCCAAACGGAGTGGTTTCGCCCTGATTGAAGCCTTGCACTAACCCTTCGCTTGACCGACCTCTCGTGTAAGCCCCGAATCAGGAATTTTTATTGATTACATGCTGCAAAAAGCATCCCGTCTTCAAGCGACATTCTGCAGGACAATGGATTATGATCCTGGTTGTACCGCTCCAACAATTGCTTTGCTGGTGAACATCCCACAGATTGACTACACTCGTTATGTGCACCACATACTCTTTTTACCAGCTTGGAACAGGCATCATGGTGTTGTATCCGTAGCTGACTTGCCGCAACTGACGCAGCTGACCGTACTGTCGGCCTGATTCTCCGGATGGGGTTTGCCGGCTGTGTTCTTCTGGATGCTGCCCGTGCTTTTTTTAGAAGTTGCGACTTGCTTACTGCTGCCTTGCTCGTGCTGGTGATGGCATTGGCCGTGCCCATGGTTCCCAGGAGAATAAATCCTAAAGCTAGAAGCCAGGCCACACAGCTTTGCAAACGATTGTCACCGCTGGTTTTGTTACGAATAATATGGCTCATGATCTTTTCCTGTGATTCCCTGATGAATAACGATTTTGCTGATTGCAGTTCCATAAAGCATAGAACCTGACCGAGTTTTGGCATATCCCTAATTCTAGTGATATCGATGCATCCGGAATGTAGTTATCATTGTCCCATGCAAAATATATTTTCTATATTTTTTCTGGTTGTGGTCTTGTGGCAGACTAATGTGGCCACAGCAAACCCCAGGATTGCCTCTGTGAGTTCTGCCCGTTTGCTGGCAGGCTCCGTGGTTCATTTGAGTGGCACGGGCTTTGGCAATTCATCTGGGGCATCTGAGGTGATTGCTGATTACGGACGAGGTTTTCGCTATGCACTCGCCCCGGTCAGCTGGAATGATCGTTCAATCAAAGTAAAAATCCCCGATTTTGGCAAAGGACTGAAGATCAGGCTACAGATCAAAGTCAACCAGGTCACCAGTAATCCTGTGGGCGTGACACTGGTTCCGATAATCAAGAGTGCACCACAGGTTCAATCGAACCGGGCTCATACATTAAGTGTCGGTGACAAGGGAGAAGATCAATTTACGCTGGTCAACCAGAGCGCCGCATGCAACAGAACCGGCGAGCTGTATCATCACGCCCAGATCCAGTTTGTTAAAAAACGCTTTGCCGACGCTCAGTTTGTCTCCTTGCCAGCTCAGAATTGCTCACGTTGCCGTGATATCCGTGTCCGCTGGTATAATGAACCAACGGGGCTGCTGTACTATCGATTGCTGCTGTTCAAACGCCGAATACAGGGAATCTGTCCACAACGTATCCGGCATTAGTCCAGCCATCTCCTGATGTCAGCATCATTTTAGGCCAACCTCCCAGTCAATTCCGCCTGATTGCCATCATTCCATCAAGTAGCCCTGTTATCGAATACTGTACTGAGGCATAATTCCGCCTTTTCAAAAGGCATTACAATATGAAAGTTACAGTAATCGGTACCGGCTATGTTGGTCTGGTTAGTGGTACCTGTTTGGCAGAAGTCGGCAATGATGTACTGTGTATCGACAGCGATCAGGACAAAATTACCGGTCTCCTCGAGGGCCGGCTACCGATTTATGAGCCAGGTCTGGAAAATCTGGTTAGCAAAAACATGGAGTCGGGCAGACTGCAGTTCAGCACCGATGTGCAAGCCGGAGTTAATCATGGCGAAGTTCTGTTTATCGCAGTCGGCACACCACCGGACGAGAATGGCTCCGCCGATCTGCAGCATGTGCTCCAGGTGGCTCACAATATCGGCCGGCATCTGCAGCAATACCGAGTGCTGGTGACCAAATCCACGGTACCGGTCGGCACCGCAGACAAGGTTAATGCAGCAGTCCGTGAGGAACTCGAGCGACGTGGTGTCAACATCGAATATAGTGTGGTTTCCAATCCCGAATTTCTCAAGGAAGGTGCCGCCATTGAGGACTTTCTGAAACCGGACCGGATTGTCGTCGGCGCCGATGACCCGCGTGCCATTGAGATGATGCAAGCCCTGTATGCGCCGTTCAATCGTAGCCACAATCGACTGATTGTGATGGATGTACGTTCATCGGAACTCACCAAGTATGCCGCCAATGCCCTGCTGGCGACCAAGATTTCCTTCATCAATGAATTATCACAAATGGCCGAACGCTGTCAGGCCGATATCGAAAATGTCCGTCTGGGGATTGGTGCCGACCCACGTATTGGCTATCACTTCATCTACCCCGGTTGCGGCTATGGTGGATCCTGTTTTCCGAAAGATGTCAAAGCCCTGATTCACTCTGCAGCCGAGCAGGGTGTCTCGACGCAAATCCTGCAGGCTGTAGAAGCCGTCAATGAATTACAGAAACAACAGCCGGTAATCAGGCTCAGGCAACACTTCAACGACAAGCTCGAAGGCCTGCGTATCGCCCTATGGGGGCTGGCATTCAAGCCCAACACCGACGACATGCGTGAAGCACCGAGTCGTGTGATCATGGAAATGCTATGGGCCGCAGGGGCCCGGATCATCGCCTTCGATCCCATCGCCCAACAGGAAGCAGCCCGTCTTTATCCCGACCACAAGGATCTGGAATTTTCCGATGACCCCTATCAGGCACTGGACGGTGCAGATGCACTGCTGGTCGTCACCGAGTGGCAGCAATTTCGTAATCCTGATTTTGCCCGTATGCATACGGCCATGAAACAGGCCGTGATTGTGGATGGCCGGAATATCTATGACCCCGGACAAATGCGTGAAGCCGGTTTTGCCTATTACAGCATTGGTCGTCAGTAATGGCTGTCGACTTGCAGCGGCTTGCCACTGCCCACATCCTGGTCGTCGGCGATGTGATGCTCGATCGCTACTGGTTTGGCGATGTTGAGCGAATCTCCCCAGAGGCACCTGTGCCGGTGGTCACGGTTAAACGGGAAGATTATCGCGCCGGTGGCGCAGCCAATGTTGCCCTGAATGTTGCCGCCCTGGGGGCTCATTGTGATCTGCTCTCGGTCATCGGCGATGATGAGGCTGGACAGCAACTAACTCGCGAGCTGGAAGCCTCCTCGGTTCATAGCCATATGATCGTGGACCCCAGAATCACCACCACGGTCAAATTACGGATGCTATCCAGAAATCAGCAATTGATTCGGGCTGATTTCGAAAAACAGCCCGATCATGAAGTATTGGCCCATGGTTTGAGTGCCTATCGGCAATTACTGCCAGACTGTGATGTCGTGGTTCTGTCGGATTACGGCAAAGGCGGTCTACGGCATGTCCAGGAAATGATTACCGAGGCTCACAAACTCGGCAAAATCGTGCTCGTCGATCCCAAGGGACGGGACTTCAGTCGTTATCGACATGCTGATCTAATTACACCCAACCGCCAGGAATTTATTGATGCCGCGGGCAATTGGGACAGCGATCAAGGACTCATTTCCCTGGCACGGGAATTAATCCAGAGCAATGAACTTGGCGGGTTACTGATCACCTTGAGTGAGGACGGCATGCGTCTGGTCAACGCTGACGGGGAGTCCATCACAGACCGTGCCCGCAGTCGCGAAGTTTATGATGTCAGCGGTGCCGGTGACACCGTTATTGCTGCGTATGCAAGCATGACCGCTGCGGGGTATGATGCGCGAATGGCCATGCGTATCGCTAATATCGCTGCGGGTATCGTGGTCGGCAAACTGGGTGCGGCGGTCGCCAGCCAGGAAGAAGTGCTGCAACAATTACAGACAGGAGCATAGTGCATGATTATCGTTACAGGCGGAGCCGGCATGATCGGCTCGAATTTGGTCGAAGGCTTGAATAACCGGGGTGAAGATAACATCCTGGTGGTCGACAATCTGACCCGTGGGGAAAAATTTCGCAACCTGGCCGATCTTCGCATTGCCGATTACATCGACAAAATCGACTTTCTGGAATATTTGAATCACAGCCAGTCATTCGGCCAAATCGACGCTGTATTCCATCTTGGCGCCTGTTCTGACACCATGGAATTCAACGGTCGCTATATGCTGGATAATAATTACCGTTATACTCGTCAACTGCTGGAGTATTGCCAGACCCACAAGGTGCCGTTCATCTATGCTTCCTCGGCCTCGGTTTATGGTGGTGGTTCCCGCTTTCAGGAAACACCTGTCTGCGAACAACCACTAAATGTCTACGCCTACTCAAAACTGCTGTTTGACCAGCAAGTCCGTAAAATCCTGCCGGCCGCGACGGCCCAGATCGTCGGCCTGCGTTATTTCAATGTCTATGGCCCGCGTGAAAATCACAAACAGCGGATGGCTTCGGTTGCCTACCATTTTTTCCATCAATTTCTGCATCAGGGACAAGTCAAGCTGTTCGATGGCTCCGGCGGTTACAACCCGGGCGAGCAACGTCGTGACTTTGTCTATGTCAAGGACTGCGTCAAGGTAAATCTGCATTTTCTGGATCACCCGCAGCAATCCGGCATATTCAACGTTGGTACCGGCAATAGCCAAACCTTTAACGATGTTGCGGTCGCAGTCATCAACGGGATACGTCGAAACAAGGCACAGTCTGAAATCAACCTTCAGGCCATGCTCGAAGCAGATTTGATCCACTACATTCCCTTTCCGGAAGATCTCAAGGGCAAATACCAGAGCTTCACAGAAGCTAATCTCGATGCCTTACGCACCGCAGAATGTGAGTTCGCCTTCAAGAATGTTGATGCCGGTGTTGGTGATTACCTGAAAACACTGCAACCGGGTCTTTGACACATGCAAGCCCCATTTCTGTCCTGCTCAAATCGTTTACAACGCACACCATTTTCTGACCAGGAAAATGATTATTTCCTGCTCCGGATGGTCGCTGCAGGGTGGATTTGAAATCTTTGTTGACGGCACCAGCTAAGGCGAGCCACTGTGGAATACACTGTTCGCTGCTAGCATAAATCCCCATGTTCTCGCTGGAGGTCCCCATGGCATCGAGTAAATTGAATGACTGATCGGAATAATCGAGATGTCGGGAACAGATACCGACCGAACCCCTGATAATACTGACTTTTTGATAACACCAAGAGGCTGAATATGAAATACCTGACTATCATCTCATTGCTGATGTTCAATCTGCTGTTGACCAAACCTGTGATTGCACAATCCGATCAACCACTATTTAGCTATGATGGTTTTGATTATGGCGTAGCGGATTTACAACCCAATTTGCGACAAAGCTATTTCGATGCGGCACAAGCCTTCTACAAACAACAGCAACAGATTGCCGATCTGGCCCTGTTTGAGCTCTATATCGAGGATCTTGCCAATAAACAAAAACGCAGTAAGGATGCGATCACCAAGAAATTACTGAAAATTGATTTGCCCAACAAGACGGAGATCAAGGCATTTTATGAACAAAACAAGGCGCGAATCACCCAGCCTTTAGACCAGGTCGGTCCACGTATTGCCAGTTTCCTGATTCGGCAACGAGTTCTAGCCAAACGCTCTGAAGTTTTGGCCAGAATCAAAATCAAAAATGTCTTTAAACTGCGTGTTGCAGCTCCGAAACCTGCTGTCTTTACGATCGATACCCACAATATGCCCACCGAAGGATCTGCGGATGCGCCGGTAACCATTGTGGAATTTGCCGACTATCAGTGTCCGCATTGTCTGCATGCCGTAGCACCACTACAAAAGGTATTGAAACATTTCGGGGACAAAGTCAAACTGGTTTACGCAGACTTCCCGATTAACCCATCCGGCATATCCAGGAAAATTGCTGAAGGTGCCTTCTGTGCCGGAAAACAGGACAAATACTGGGAATATCATCGACAGGCCTTTGCCTTGCAGGACCAGCTTTCCAAAAGTTCTGCCAAAGATCTGGCCATGCTGGTCGGACTGGACGAAAAACAATTCAGTACCTGTCAAAATGACAGCAAGGCTGCAGCCTACGTACAGCGAAGCTTTACCGAGGGTCAACGTATTGGTGTCAGCGGCACACCAACTATTTTTGTTAATGGTCGTAAAGTGACTCTCTATGATGTCGAAAAAGATGTTTCCAATATGATCGAAAGACTACTGAAAATGCGATTATCTGCCCAAACAGGGCAATAATATCAAGCTCATGGCCCTCAATTATCAACATGTATATCTTGCAATCTGGCTCCGGTCATGCCACGCTTGTATTACAGGAGGCCTGGATGGCAGAACAATCCATCGATGTATATAAAGAAGCGGAACAATTGGCCAAAGTACCAATGTTTTCGGGGCTCAAGCCCTCGAAGCTGAAGTTGCTGGCTTTTACCAGTGAACTGGTCGCTTTTTTACCGGGGCAAATGTTGTTCCATAAAGGCGAGCCTTCAGACTGCGCATTCGTCATCATGCAAGGCACCGCTGAAGTCCTCACCACTGACCTTGCTGGCAAGCCACTGGTTTTGGCACGTCTCGGAGTACATGATCTGATTGGAGAAATGGGCGTCATTGCTGCCGCACCCAGGACTGCTTCAATCAGGGCGACCGGAAAATTACTGGTGCTGCGTATCGAACGGGATACGTTCCTTGGCTTGCTGAGTGAAAATGCAGATGCTGCACTGGATGTCATGCAGCAACTGACCAGAAAACTGGCTAAATCGCATGCCCAGGTTGAACAATTGGAAATAGCCCTGCAAAATGCCGGACAGGAGCACCCCTGACGTTATGGCCAAACCTGTCCCGATAACTGCCGAGCTTTTCACCGCCTTGTGGCTCAGAACCGTCACCGACGCTACTGACAGCAAGGCCCTACAGGTCTACCGGCAACTGGACCAACACTACAGCAATAGCCGTCGCCATTATCATAACTGGTCACACATCAGCCAATGTCTCGGTTTTATCGAAGAAATGGCCGATCAACTTGAAGTTGCAGATGAAGTCCGTCTTGCCATCTGGTTTCACGATGTGATATGCACCCCCGGGCAGCCCGACAATGAACGACGAAGTGTCGATTTTTTCTGTGAATGTGTCGGTGATACTGCCGCCAACTCGCTACTATGCAAACACATCGAAAGATTGATCATGGCCACCTGTCATTGTGGTGACCTGACCAATATCGATCTGGCCGCGATTGCCGATGTAGATCTGGGCAGCTTTTGTCTACCCTGGGAGCAATTCTATCTTGACAGCCTGCATGTTGTAGAAGAATTCGGTCATAGTGAGGAAGCCGAGAATAAATCCGGAAAAAATTGCTTCTTGCAAAATCTCCTGCAACGATCAAAAATTTACCACACAGAACACTTCCAAAAAAACTATGAGGCCAGAGCCCGCGATAATATTCGTCGCGAACTGGACAACATGCAGTCCCAAAATACCAATCCCTAAGCTGGTTTCGCCAGTCCCATCTCACTAACGGTATATATCTGTACAGGTTGTTGACGACCGCGGATGGGCTCGCAGCCCTTATCGATAAACTGTAATGATGTATCGTTTATCTGTCGTCGTGTATCTTCTGATAACAGAATGCGGGTTGCAGTTTTTTTATTGAGCTGCTCCAGACGGGCCGCAAGATTAACAGCGTCACCGTGGACCGTATAATTAAGCCGGTTTGGTGTCCCCACCAAGCCACCAACCACGGTGCCGGTATTGATCCCGATACGAGCGTTTAAATGCAGGTTGCCATTACAAAATGTCTTCTCCGTCAGTATACGCTGGATTTCTATCGCTGACTTGACCGCCATTTCAGCATGCTCAGGCGTGGCGTCCGGTAAATTAAAACTGGCAAGAATCGCATCGCCCTGAAACTGATTAATAACACCGCCATACTTTCTGACAGGGGCGACAATGGCAGTGAAATACTCATTCAGTGTTGCGACTAGCTCTTCAGGCTTAAGCTGCTCCCCGATAGAGGTAAACTTCTCCAGATCCGCAAACAATATGGTAGCTTCCCTGACTTCACTTTCCCCAAACCTGTTCTCATCGCCACTGCTTTGACGAGAGATATCATCAACTACTTTCTTTGGGGCAAAGCGGGACAGACCATCCACTGTATTGTGGTCTACAACCGCACGCACCAACAGCCGATGCGCTCGAGCGATGGCGACCGTCAGGATCAATGTTACCATCAGGATAGAAATAATTTTATCGATTTCAGCACCAGCGAGAATATTGTTCGAGGTCATGTACAAAACATAATCCCGGGTAATCTGCACCGAAGGGGGCATTTCATCGATTGCATAGATCAACATGAACAGCCAGCCTGCTGCTGCAACCAATCCGGATAAAACCACAAATCCCGGCTCGAAACGTAATGCCCTAAGTGCAATGAAAATGAATACATAGAGCAAGGTTGGGGCTTTTAGATAGAAGGAAGGCGGCTGATGGTATTGCAGATGAAAACTCCAGATCAGACCCATCAGCAAGACCATATCCATGATCACAGAAACCAGCAAAAACCAGAATGGCAACTTTTTGGCGTGGGCCATCGACAAGCGTATGATCGTGAATAAAAAATACAAACCCAAAAACCAGGGTACCGGGGTGAAGCTGTTTTCGATCATCGCCTTGGGCGAAACAGCATACAAAATAGCAAAGGTCAGCACAATCGCCAACTGAATCCAACCGATAAGGATTTCACTGGCATCCTGTTGTCTGTGGATTGATTCCACAACCTGAGACGGCAAACGGCTTTCATCCGTTTTGCCTGCCATCCAGTAGTGCAATCGATGTAGGACTCTCATATGGTCACGAATAAATGTTCTGTTAGATAGAATACTCAGGGTATACTAGTAGCCCGTAATAGAACAGAGAACCTGCTGTGGCAAAGCCGGCATTGGCAAGATTTTACAAATACTGCTGTCACATAAAACGAGTATTCGCCTATCTATGAGAAATTTTGCCTCTATCCAGCCCTTGCCCATTGCAAATCTTGCTCTGACTCCAGGAAGTTTTTCAGGCCAATCCTCTGTTTGGATACGCTTGGCCTTAATAAGTTCAATATCCCTGAACGACGATTCAGAATAGCATTGCGAAACTGGAATGACTGTTAGACTCAACCATGCCAGAGTCCTGATTTACAGCCATGACACCTTTGGTCTGGGCCATCTGCGTCGTTGCCGCGCCATTGCACACGCCCTGATAGATCGTTACAAAGGACTTTCGGTGTTGATTATCTCCGGCTCGCCGATCATTGGCAGTTTCGACTTTCGCGCCCGTGTCGATTTCGTGCGTGTTCCCGGTGTAATCAAATTGCGCAATGGAGATTACATCTCGCTCGGCCTGCACATTGATCTTGAGGATACACTCAAGATTCGTACTGCAATCATCCAGCAGACCACAGAAACATTTGCACCGGATGTATTCCTGGTTGACAAGGAGCCCCTTGGTTTCCAGGGTGAGGTCACCAGTACTTTAAGTACACTGCGCAAGAAAGGCTGCACGACCATATTGGGATTACGCGACATCATGGATGAAGCTGCCCCACTGCAACGGGAATGGGAAAAAAAAGGAATATTTGGTCGTCTCGAAGAATTGTATGATCAAATCTGGGTTTATGGTCACAAATCAATGGGAGATCCTCTGGCCGGGTTGTCCATCAAGCCGCAACTGCGCCAGCAATTACTTTTCACCGGTTATATCAAACAACCCATTACCGCCAATTATCCCGGACCACTGCAGGTAACGCCACCTGACCCATACATCCTGGTCACTGCCGGTGGTGGTGCCGATGGTGATCACCTGATTGACTGGGTGTTACGCGCCTATGAACAGCACCCGGACCTTCCTACAGGGGCGTTGGTGGTATTCGGCCCGTTTATGGCCTCCCAACAACAACTGGCCTTTCAGCAGCGTGTAGATCAATTATCACAAGTCGTAGCCATCACGTTCGACAGCCAACTCGACAGTCTGATGGCCCAATCAGTCGGTGTTGTAGCCATGGGTGGTTATAACACCTTCTGTGAAGTCCTGGCGCTGGACAAACCCGCTGTGCTGGTACCACGGACTGAACCCCGAAAAGAACAGTGGTTGCGCACCAGCCGGGCTCAAAAACTGGGGCTGTGTAAAATGCTGGAATACCAACCGGGTGCGCCCGCATCTATCATGGCTGAAGTATTACGCCATCTCACCAATAACCCCCGACCTTCGGCCAGTGGATTGAATGGTTTCATGTCGGGTCTTAACACCATCTGCCAACGCATGGAACCCTTATTACCCGGCTCGGAAGATGATTTGATACGAACAGGGAGTGATTGTTGAGCGCTAAAACCATATTGTTTCATGTAGAATCCTTGCTTGGCAGCGGTCACAGCCGGCGAATTGATCTCATTGCCCGAGCCTGTCATGACGCCGGCATGCATACCTGGGTCGCCACTGGACACCCCTGGCATAACCCGGACAACCCACCACCCTATAGCTTGATCCAGTTGCCTGAGGCCAGTGTGTCCGATGGTAACTTCAGTCACATGCTGGATGCCGACGGTCATCTGGTCGATGCAGTGTGGTGGCAACACCGCGCCGCGATGCTACGAGCAAGGGTTGAGGCGATTCGTCCCTCGGCACTCGTCATCGAGGGCTTCCCATTTGCCCGCAGACGCTTTCGCCAGGAAATACTCGGGCTTATAGAGCAGGTAAAACTGCTCCGTCCTGATGCACTGATCACGTCTTCAATCCGTGATATTTTGCAGCCCAGAAGCCCGGAAAGAGAGGAGGCCACACAAGTCTGGTTGCAACAGTTTGACCACATCCTGGTCCATGGTGACCCGGAATTCGTGCCACTGGGCAAAAGTTGCGGCTTTGCTGATAAAATTATCCAGACCTGTTTTTATACCGGTTGGGTCACCCCCACCATTGCAGATTCAAAAATTGGTAACCAGGGCAGCGGGGAAGTCATTGTTTCAGCAGGCGGTGGTGCGGTTGGTACCGAACTGTTGTCACTTATTACAGAAGCCAAAACTTTGTCCAAACGTCTGCAGAACACGACCTGGAGGGTGCTCGTGGGTCATCGTGGTCAGACAATCAGCCCAACCGCCGGCATCATTGTTGAACCGGTGCGTACAGATTTTCCCACCCTGTTGGCAAACTGCCGTGTATCCATTTCGCAGGCCGGCTATAACACCATTGCCGACCTGGTCACAGCCAATACCCGTGCAGTTCTGGTGCCGTTTGAAGGGGGCGGTGAACAGGAGCAACTGTTACGTGCCAAGCGGCTGGAAGAACTCGGTCGCGCCACAGTCGTCAGGGAAACGGCGCTGACCGCTGCCAATCTTGCAGCGGCAGTTGACCGTGCTGACCAGCTGTCACAATCAAAACCGTTGACTATTGACCGGTCTGGCGCCAGCAAGACCGCCGTCTTGTTACAATCCTGGCTCACAGCCTGATCGACCATTTCGTGGCCTGATCTGGCCGATCGGACTTGATCAGCTAGTTTGGCCCTTGTGCAGCCGCTTGAGTACTGGCCTTTTTTACGCTGGCACGTTTTACCACCGACTTCTTTTTTACCATACTGGTCGCACTTTTCCTTTTGGTCGGACTTTTTTTGCGGCCAGGAGATGCCATTTTCGTAGTCCGTTTAACAGGCTTCTTTTTGGCCGTGGTCTTTTTTACTGCCTTTTTGGTGGCTTTTTTCCTGACCGGTTTGCCAAATTCCTGTAGCCACTGTTGCGCCTGTTCCAGCGTTACGGATTCACCTTCGGTACCTTTGGGTATCCGGGCGTTATTCTCGCCATCGGTAATATAGGGGCCGTATCGACCCCTCAAAACCTGAATATCCTGCTCGGTAAAGTCGTGAATAATCCGATTGGCTTCTTTTTCCTTCTTCTCAGTCACCAGCTCCAACGCCCGCTCACGGCTGATCGTATAAGGATCGTCATCCTTTTTCAGTGAAACAAACAAGCTTCCAAACCGGACATAAGGACCGAAACGGCCAATATTGACCTGCATTTCCTCACCCTCGGCAGTTTCCCCCATGTCGCGTGGCAGGGCAAACAGGGCCAGGGCCATTTCAAGGTCGATCTGATCCATTTTCTGGCCAGGACGCAAACCGGCAAACCGTGGCTTTTCTTCGTCATCACGGGTTCCAATTTGCACAAACGGCCCGTAACGCCCCATTCTTACTGTAATCGGTCGACCTGATTCCGGATCCACGCCGATTTCCCGAGCCTGCAGCACATCACTGCGTTTAACCGATTCTTCCTTGGATTCGACCAGTGCAGAAAAATCCTTCCAGAAGCGCGCCATAATGGGCTTCCACGCTTTCTCACCACGTGACACGGCATCCAGCGCATCTTCCATACGAGCCGTGAAGTTGTAATCGACATAACGTTCGAAATGTTCGGTCAGGAAACGATTGACGATCCGCCCGATATCCGTTGGCATGAAACGTTTGCGATCGAGTTCCACGTAGTTTCGAAACTGCAGGGTGGAAATAATACTGGCGTAGGTTGATGGACGACCAATACCGTAGGCTTCCAGGGTCTTGACCAGACTGGCTTCACTGTAGCGTGGCGGGGGTTCGGTAAAATGTTGCTCTTTACGCAATGCCAGCAGATCAACGATCTGACCTTTTTTCAAAACCGGTAAAAATTTCTGATCAGCCTCTTCTTTGCTGTCATCACGACCCTCACGGTACAATACCATGAAGCCCGGGTTTGCCACGGTAGAACCGGTGGCACGAAAAAGGTGGTTCTCTCCAGCACGAAGCACTACAGTCACCGTATTGAGGGTGGCATGGATCATTTGACTGGCGACGGCCCGCTTCCAGATCAATTCGTAGAGTTTGTATTGATCTTCGTTAAGACCAGATCGTATTTTTGCCGGAACTCTTGCTGCAGCGGTCGGTCTCACCGCTTCATGTGCTTCCTGAGCATTTTTAGACTTTGTTTTGTAGACATTCGGGCTGGCAGGAACATTATCTGACCCATAAGTCTGCACAATCCAGTCACGAATTTCAGTGACTGCTTCCTGGGCCAGATTCACAGCATCCGTACGCATGTAGGTAATTAAACCGACACTTTCACCATCAATACTAATGCCTTCATACAATTGCTGAGCTACCCGCATGGTTCTCTGAGCAGTAAATCCCAGCTTGCGTGCAGCCTCTTGTTGCATGGTGGAGGTGGTAAACGGTGGCGCTGGATTGCGTTTGCGTTGTTTGGCTTCGACACTGTCAACATGCAGTTTTCCGGCTGCAGCACGCAACAGCTCTTCTTCCATTGATGTGGCCTGGGCCGCGTCAGTGATCGAAAACTGGGTCAGTTTCTCACCCGCATAATGGCTCAAACGAGCACTGAATTGATCAGAACCGGCATTCAGGTCGGTCTCCATGGTCCAGTATTCCCTGGTCTTGAACCGCTCTATTTCCTCTTCCCGCTCGACAATCATACGTAAGGCCGGGCTTTGTACCCGTCCTGCGGAGAGCCCGGTTCGAACTTTTTTCCATAACAAGGGGGATAGATTGAAGCCGACCAGATAATCAAGTGCCCGACGCGCCTGCTGAGCATCAATCAGACTTATCGATAACTCATGGGGATCTTCCATCGCCTGCTGGATGGCTCTTTTCGTAAACTCGTGAAAAGCTACCCGGTAGATCTCCTTGCCTTTCAGTATATTACGATCCTTCAGTAACTCACGGATATGCCATGAGATCGCTTCACCTTCACGATCAGGGTCAGTGGCAAGATAAATGGTATCGGCTTTTTTGGCCTCACGGATAATGGCATCAACATGTTTCTTATTTTTTTCCACCAGAACATAACGCATGGCGAAATCATGCTCTGGATCAACTGCTCCGGTTTTGGGCTCCAGGTCACGAACATGCCCATAGGAAGCCAGGGCGGTGAAATCTTTCCCCAGATATCGGGATATCGTTCGCGCCTTGGTTGGTGACTCAACAATTACTAGTTGTTTGCTCATCCACTTCCTGTATAGTTTTTAGTAGCTGATACAGCCCGTTGACTGTCTCTAGGAGGCTGTCCGAGAACAGAGAGCCTACTGCGGAAAAGCGGTCTTAGATCAATTTTTCCGCTCATTTTCGTTAAATAGAGCAACTATTCCATCCTTAGGTCCGTAAACGGCACATCCCTGTGCCACTACTCGCCTCAAATGACCGAAAAAACGGCCTCAAATCCGCTTTCCTCGCTACGTCTCCTGTTCTCGGACAGCCTCCTAGCCTGATATCATCGCCAGATTCAGTGCAGGTGCGCAGATATACCATCCTGCACCCAGGCCTCTGTCCAGCCGATATCTTCATTAATAGGTTGCTGTCGATTACACAATACCATCAGAATCACCCACTTGAATTGATCGAGATCCATTTCATCAACTTCCAGTGCCATACTTCGCTCCAGTACCATTTCACGACTCAGAGGGTCCAGAATACCGGCGTTTTCGAGTGTCAGCAACAGACCATAGGCTTCCTGACCCAGACGCTCGTGTTCTTCAGGTAACAGATAGCGCATGGAGCCTTTATGGCCACCACTGCTGCTTTTGTCCTGAAGTTCACAGATGTCCGATAATTCCTCGAGCCAGCTGAAGGCATTATTGATATCCGTTGAACTAAAACCGGCCTGATTGAGTTCCGCAGTCAACACATCCTGACTGGTTGAATAGTCACCGCCCTCTGCCAGGTAATTGTCGAAGAGGTATAACAGCACTTCCAGGACATTTTCTTTCATTTGCCTCGATTCCACCATTCATTATTTGACCAGCAAACACTGATCAGCTCAACTGCTGAAAACGACCATCTACCGTACTGGCCAGATGACCTTCCATTTCAAGGCGTAGCAGCATCGCTGAAACTGTCGCAGCAGTCAATCCACTGCGTACAATAATTTCATCCAAAGTGAGCATTTCTTGACCCAGCAGTACCAGTATGGGGTCTATAACCGCCGTTGACAAGTCTGATCCTGCTCCGGAACACTCTTGCTGTCCGGTTTCATGCCACGTTGGAACAATCTCCGGCAATTCTTCCAGAATATCGTCGAGGCTCTCAACCAGCTTTGCACCTTGCCGAATCAGAGTATGACAACCCTTTGACAACGGTGATTTAATCGATCCGGGAACAGCAAATACCTCCCGGCCCTGCTCTGCAGCCAGACGTGCTGTAATCAGAGAACCGCTTCGTTGTGCTGCTTCAACCACCAGCGTACCCAGTGACAAACCGGAGATGATGCGATTACGTAGGGGGAAACGCCAACGGGTTACCGGTGTTGACGGTGGATATTCCGACACCAGCACCCCATGCTCACGAATCGCTTGTGCCAGTTTGATATTGCCTGACGGATATACCAGATCGAGGCCTGTGGCAGCCACTGCTATGGTCCATCCCTGATGATCCAGCGCCGTCCGATGTGCTGCACTGTCAATACCCAACGCCAAACCGCTGGTGATACCCAAACCGGCACCACACAATGCGGCCCCCAGTTCGGTCGTTATCTTGCGCCCCAGTGGAGTCGCGCGACGACTACCAACAACAGCCAATTGCGGCTTTGACAGAAACTCACTCCGTCCCTGGAAGTACAACACGGCAGGTGCATCCGGCAATGACCCCAGACATTCGGGATAATCGCTATCTCTCAGAGAGATCGCATGATTACCTGGCATTGCCAGCCAATTGCTTATATATCCAGCATCAATCGTCTTGATTTTTTGCACACATTCGACGACGCGCTGATTACCGGTAAACGCATCCCGCAGCTGACTGCCCGAAGCCGCCAACAATCGGTCTGCGGTGCCGAAAGGCTCCAGAATTCGCAACTTGTTCACTGCCGTGAGCCCGCCCGCAGCCGATAATTTCAACCAGGCGTCTGATAAATGTTTTTTGCCCATGCAACCTCCTTGTCATCGCTGGTCGTTTCAGGCCTTCTGTCTTCCTGACAGAATATTGCAACTTCTGTTGCCGTTACGGAAAAATCCTCAAGGGGTAACGACAAGATCCCCCAACCGAATGGAGCGTGTCGCCTGAACGATGAGTCCATAACTGACTTTTTCAAAAACACGAAAAACCATCAATAACCCAGACTGTTCGTCCGGCAATGAAAACATGCGCCCGGTTACCGGATCTTTGGTCTGCCCCTGGTGATACAGAATCTGCAAAACATGCCCAGGTTGCATGCCTTCACGTTGTCCCAGACTCAAAATTACAATCTGATAAGGGCTGGCCTCACGTACTCCACCCAGTATGCGCAACAGATAACCCCTGACCTGTTGTTCCGGCGCTCTGGGTTGGTAATAGGGTAACGCGATATTTTTTTCAACCGGCATCAATCGATCTCCGGCACCGATTTCTTCATTGGCAGAGGTCAACACCAGTTTGGCAGGGTCCCCATATCGCAGCAACTTGGCGCTCCCCAGGAATTTGGCCTCATAGCCCAGCACTTCACCCGTTTCGGGATGCTGCAGGACTGCGCCATTGCGAAACACCTGATAATACTCCTGTTTGGCATCTGCCAGACCGCGGGCATAAAATCGGTCCATTTTGCCAATAATTAAATGTTTATCGATCCCGCCGATCACATAACCGAGACGATCCAGAGCGTGTTCGTCAACCACCCTCGGGCGGCTGAGAAAGGCCTCGATCGCACTCGGTGGGATGGTTGGGATAGCATTCTCCCTGGATTCAACATGAATTCTGGGTGATAATTTGAGCGTTTTTCGCGACAGCAGTTTCAATTGAGGTTTATTGTCGGTCCCCACCATGACCAGCACATCACCAGGATAAATACGATGCGGGTTGCTGATTTGCCCATTCAATTGCCACAATACCGGCCACCGCCACGGATCTCGCAAATAACGACCAGCAATGCCCCACAGGGTATCTCCCTTCACAACGGTGTAACTCGGCGGATAACCAGGGCGTAGCTGGATTGCCTGTACATTGCCAGAAACCGAAAGGGCGATAACCACCATTAAACCGGTTAATAACGTCATTTTTCTCATCTCTTTTACGATCACTTGTCAAATCCTTTCGTTTTTGATTCGATCAGTCTAGCTCAGCAGGTATAATACGTCCACCCGAGCAGTGACCATCCCGCTAGTTTGTAACAACAGGTTACGGAAATCACGATGACTACGATACCGATATCTGCTTCTCATAGCCAACACCGGGGTTGTAGCTAACTGCCTGGAAGCTGTCCGAGAATAGGCGCAGTAATAATTTGAGGCAAATACGGATTGTATTTAACGACGTAGGGGTTGCTGGCTAAAGTCCGCTTTTCCACAGCAAACTTCTGGTTCCCGGACAGACCCCTGACTTTTTCCGGCTGAAACAGAAACTGACCAACTGTACATTTGAGATTACCCAATGGCTTTACTCGAGATCCTCGTTTACCCCGACCCAAGACTTCGCAACAAGGCGAAACCGGTTGACCATGTCAACCAGAGCATACAACAACTGGTCGATGATATGGCCCAAACCATGTATGCAGCACCTGGTATCGGTCTGGCGGCGACACAGGTCAACATCACCAGTCGGGTTCTGGTAATTGATATTTCAGAAGAAAAGAATAACTTGCAAGCTTTTATCAACCCACAAATCATCAGTGCCAGCGGGGAACTGGAATAC
>CAZTLH010000002.1:0-20268 GCA_964614335.1 uncultured Gammaproteobacteria bacterium | reverse complement strand
TATAAATTAGTGTTAGATATTTTTGTATGTGTGTTTTGTTGTTTTGTTTTTTTTATGTAGTAGATGGCTGACGTGCTTCGCTGTAGTATCGGGGGCTTGGTGATGTGTATGAGAGACAGGTGGGGTGGCTTATAACCGTGAAGAATTTACCGATATCTGTGAGCGGGGCCTGGATGCCTCACCAACCAACGAATTGTTGATCGAAGAAAGCATCATCGGTTGGAAAGAGTTTGAGATGGAGGTCATCCGGGATTGCCAGGATAATTGCATCATCATCTGTTCGATTGAAAATTTCGATGCCATGGGTGTGCATACCGGAGACTCGATTACCGTGGCCCCGGCACAGACACTGACCGACAAGGAATATCAGCAGATGCGGGATGCCTCGATTGCTGTATTGCGTGAAATTGGTGTGGAAACGGGTGGGTCGAATGTCCAGTTTGCCGTAAATCCAGACAATGGTCGTCTGATTATCGTAGAAATGAATCCGCGTGTGTCGCGCTCATCGGCATTGGCCTCAAAAGCGACCGGTTTTCCGATTGCCAAGATCGCTGCCAAGCTGGCCATCGGCTATACCCTGGATGAACTGGAGAATGATATTACCGGTGGAGCCATGCCGGCGGCGTTTGAACCAACGATTGATTACATCGTGACCAAAATTCCCCGCTTTGATTTTGTCAAGTTTCCACAGGCAGGGGATGAGCTGACTACACAAATGAAATCCGTTGGTGAAGTCATGGCCATCGGCAGTACTTTTCAGGAATCCCTGCAAAAAGCCATCCGTAGCCTTGAGTCGGGTTTCAGTGGTCTGGAATCACAGCTCCCGGATGGTGCCGATCTCGAATCTTGCCGCGATCTTGTCAGCGGTCAGTTGCGTCAGCCAAGGCCGATGCGCTTGTGGTCTATCGCCGATGCCTTGCGTCTTCAGCTGTCGGTGCAGGAAGTTTCGAGGTTGACCGGTATTGATTCGTGGTTCATCGCCCAGATTGAGGCGCTGGTGCTGACTGAGCAAGAAATTATTCAAACCCGTTTCGCAAATCTTGATGCAATGTTGTTAAAACTCTGGAAACAACAGGGATTCTCGGATGTGCGATTGGCTGAACTGCTACAGGTGGATGAAGACGAGATTCGAAGCCGCCGTCATGAGCTGAATATTCGTCCAGTCTACAAACGTGTGGACTCCTGTTCAGCGGAATTTGCCACGCCGACAGCCTATATGTACTCTACCTATCAACAGGAATGTGAGGCAGATGCCGAACCGGTGAAGAAAGTCATGATCCTCGGCGGTGGTCCAAATCGTATCGGTCAGGGGATCGAATTTGATTATTGCTGTGTGCATGCGGCGATGGCCTTGAAAGAGGATGGCTACCAAACCATTATGGTCAATTGTAATCCGGAAACAGTTTCGACCGATTATGACACCACTGATCGTTTGTATTTTGAACCCCTGACCCTGGAAGATGTACTGGAGATCATCGAGGTTGAACAGCCAAGCGGTGTCATCGTTCAATATGGTGGTCAGACACCATTGAATCTGGCGCGATCCTTACAGACAGCGGGTGCCCCGATTGTCGGAACTTCACCGGATGCAATCCATCTGGCTGAAGACCGCGAGCGTTTTCAAGCCTTGATTGAACGACTGGATTTAACCCAGCCGCCAAATCGGACCGCCAGCAGCGCAGAAGAAGCACTGGAACGCTCCGAGTCGATCGGCTACCCGATTATTGTCAGGCCTTCGTATGTGCTGGGTGGGCGGGCGATGGAAATTGTCTACAACAGCGATGATCTGCAACAATATATGCAGGCCGCGATCAATGTTTCCAATGCTTCACCGGTATTGCTGGATCGTTTTCTCAATGACGCAATCGAAGTGGATGTAGATGCTGTCTGTGATGGTGAGCAGGTGGTCGTTGGTGGGATCATGCAACATATTGAAGAGGCAGGTGTGCATTCCGGCGATTCGGCCTGCTCTTTGCCTCCATATAGCCTGAGTCCCCAGTTGCAACAGGAATTGCACACCCAGACTTGTGAAATGGCCATGGCCATTGGTGTGGTTGGTCTCATGAATGTCCAGTTCGCGGTCAAAGGCCAGGACGTTTATGTCCTGGAAGTCAATCCTAGGGCTTCCCGCACTGTGCCGTTTGTTTCCAAGGCCACATCCAGACCCCTGGCCAAAATTGCAGCCCGTTGCATGTTGGGTCAATCACTGGCAATGCAAGGGATCACGGATCAGGTCGTTCCATCTTATTATTCGGTCAAGGAGGCGGTTTTCCCGTTTATAAAATTCCCTGGCGTGGATACCGTATTGGGACCCGAGATGAAGAGTACCGGCGAGGTTATGGGGACCGGGCGCAGTTTCGGTGAAGCCTTTGGCAAGGCGCAATGGGCCGCAGGTGTCGCCATTCCATCAAAAGGACAGGCCTTAATCAGTGTGCGCAAAGCCGATCAGCAGCCGGCTGTAGAACTGGCCCACTATCTTTCAACCCATGGATTTGTACTTTTTGCCACCCAGGGTACCGCCGATGTTCTGCGTGCTGCAGATATTGAAGTCAGTCTGGTGAATAAGGTGACGGAGGGTCGTCCCAATGTGGTTGACAAGATCAAGAATGAAGAAATAGGTTTGATAATCAATACCACACAAGGCAAGCAGAGTCTTGCCGATTCCTATACGATTCGACGGGAAGCGCTGAATCACAAAATTACCTACTATACGACGCTGGCAGCAGCTCGTGCGGCCTGTGATGCCCATCGCTCGGGTCAAGAAATACATATTAACCAATTGCAGGAATTGCACCAGGAGTTTGCGTAATGGATCGAGTATTGTTGACCGCTGCCGGCGCCGAGAGATTACGTGAGGAGCTCAAACGTCTGAAGGCTGTGGAGCGTCCACGGGTTATTGCCGATATAGCCGAGGCGAGGGCACATGGTGATCTTTCTGAAAATGCCGAATATGACGCTGCTCGTGAAGAGCAAGGTTTCATCGAGGGTCGTATTGCCCAGCTCAACGGTGATCTCTCACATGCAGAGATTATCAATCCGGCTACTTTGCAAAAAAGTGGAAAAGTCGTATTTGGCTGTGTTGTGACCTTGCTGGATGTAGAAAAGGATGCCGAAGTTCGGTATCAGATTGTCGGTAATCTTGAGGCCGATATCTCGAAAGGCCAGGTATCACTGAATTCACCCATTGCCAAGGCTTTGCTTGGACATCGACTCGAAGATGAGGTCGATGTCCATACACCAGGCGGTTTACGTCAATATAAAATTCTGGAGATCAATTACGACGCCTGAATTCAGGATGTTTACAATGTGATCAGGTCTGCGGCGTGGCCAGAGGGAATTGCAGTCTTGCCTCCAGTCCGCCATGACGGCGATTATGCAATGTTAATAAGCCACCATGTTGTTTTGCCAGTCTAAGTGCAGTGGGTAGTCCCAAGCCAGTGCCTGAGATATTGTGTTTGTCAGAATCTCCACGTTGAAAAGGCTCCAGCATCCGGGTCATGTCCTTTGCCGGAATACCCGGGCCTCGATCCATGATCCGGATTACCAGTTGTTGACTTTGCGTGGTGACGGCCAGGCCGATCTCACCGTTTCCATATTTTTGTGCATTCTCCAGCAAGTTTGTCAGCATGCGTTTAAAGGACAAGGGTCGCACTGTGATGTTGAGTGAGTTCTCGATTTGTATTTCAAGTTTTTTTATGCTGCCACGGTAGGGTTCGATAACATTCTTTAGCAGCTCTGCGACCTGGCGAACTTCGGTTTGCTCATTACTGCCATCATGGGCGAAGGCGAGAAACTGATTGATAATCCCGTCCATGTCCTCGATGTCCCGGTTCATGCCATCGAGAATGGCCTGGTCAAAGTCTCCTTCCATTAGCGAGGTGCCCAGTCTTAATCGGGCCAGAGGAGTTCTGAGGTCATGTGAAACACCGGCCAGCAACAGCCGTCGGTCGTCTTCCAGTTTTTGAATGTCTTCAGACATACGGTCAAAGGCATCACCGAGCATTTTGAATTCATGTCTGTGATTGAAATTCAATGGCAGGACGCTTTCATTTCTTGCCAGATGATGGGCCGCATGGGTGAGTTGTTGTAGTGGTTTGTTAATACGACGGGAAAAGATTGCTGCTGCTACAATGGCATAGAATAACAGTGAAAGTGAGAGTATGAGTAAAAAATAACCCAGTTGACGTTCCAGTTCGTCGATCGGCAGGGTAACCCATTGGCCTGTATCACCGTCAGGTATATACATCCAGAGTGTCGAAACGGGGTCAAGGTACAGGTGTGCTACGGCGCGCTGACCAAAACGTTTGCGCATTGACTGAGTAAGACGTTGTACGATGTAATTATCAAATTTCCTGGAATTTGTCGGTGGTGCTAGATTGCTGCTGTATCTCTGGTTATGCAAGCGGACGTCGACTTCAGCCATACGTTCGGCTACGACACCATTGATATAAATTCTGGTCAGTACAGCGGTGGTCAATTCCATCAATAACAAAAGACCAACTATGACCAATAAGGCTCGCCCGAACAATGATCTGGGCAGTAGTTTCATACAGAGCTGGCTGACAGGATACGATCCGGGATAAAGGCATAGCCCTGACTACGTATGGTTTGTATATAACGGGGTAGTTTGGGGTCCGGTTCAAGCAATTTTCGTAAACGGGAGATCTGTACATCTACACTGCGGTCAAAGGGAGTGAGACTACGGCCAGTTGTCTGGCTCAGCAGATGATCACGTGAAAGTGGTTGATTGGGATGACTGCAGAGTAATTTAAGAATCCCGAATTCACCATTGGTCAGCTGGACTTTCTTGCCATGACGGAGTAATTGACGGCTGCCCATATTGACAATACAGTCGCCAAATTGAATGTCCTGTGCTTCCGGGTCAGGTGTCATGGCATTGCTTTGCGGTACCCGGCGTAATACTGCCTTGATTCTGGCGACCAACTCGCGAGGGTTAAAAGGTTTCGGCAGGTAGTCATCGGCACCGACTTCCAGACCTACAATCCTGTCAACATCGTCGCCCTTGGCCGTCAGCATAATAATGGGGATATCGCAATTTTTTGCGCGAAGACGCTGACAAACAGACAAGCCGTCATCATCGGGCAACATCAGGTCAAGAATCAGCGCATCGTAATGCTCGCTCTCCAGAAGGCGTTCAGCGGTCCGGGCATTTTCGGCGCCGGTGATAATAAAACCCTGTTTTTCCAAAAATGTGGTTAAAAGCGCACGTAGTCGATTGTCGTCATCCAGAATGAATAAGTGATTTTTGGTCATGAGGTTGGTTCCTTTTCTGCTCAGCATGTATCCCAAGCATAGTAGGAAAATTACCCTATGAAAAGTCCTGTGTTACAAATGATTTATCGGGTTAACATTTTGTTACATCTGTGGTTCCCCCTCGCCATAGATGATTCGACACCTGTTTAAAGCGTGCAGAATTCAGAAAAAACAAAAATCCGCCTGTTCCTGTCATGCGGTAGTTATAGCAGCCTACATAAACAGGTCAATCTAGATGACCAACAATCATTACCGTCCGGTAATCGAATTGCACCTGACCCTCCACCTCGTGGCGAGCGAAGAGGTCTTCGAGCTGTTGTAATGTCTGGAGCCAGTTGTCATCGGTTTGTCGTGGCGTATAGGAGCAGGATAATACCCGGCCCTTTAGTCCTTCAAAATCGAAGGTCTGCTGGTTGGGGAATGTATATTCGGCATAAGTACACGGAGAATAAAACTTTTCGATTGCGTCATAATTAGTCTGACGCTTGCTGATACGGTCATAATTGATAGCATTTTGCTGCAGAAATGTTTCATAGGCAATGGCAAAATCCGTGTTATCAAGAAGTCTATGATTCCAGAGCAAGGCAACCCAGCCATCTGGTTTGAGTACACGCTGAAATTCACAATGGGCTTCTTCGATTTCAAACCAGTGAAATGCCTGGCCGGCCACAACGAAGTCAATTTCCTCGTTGACCAGATTGCAATCCTCGGCACGACCTTCCATGGAAATAAAATCATCATATTCAGACAGATAGTAATCTCCTGCGTCTCGCATTCTGGTGTTTGGCTCGATTCCGATGACGGTGTTGCCGTGATCAAGAAATAAACGACTCAAAAGTCCGGTTCCCGAGCCAAAATCTGCGATTTTGTGGTCTGCTTGTAGTTGGTGATGTTGTTGCAGACAGGCAATGATTTCCTGTGGGTAGCCAGGACGGTTACGGGCGTAGTGTGCAACTTGATCACTAAAGCGTGTTGTAGGTTTCAAATCATTGACCATTCATAGATGTCCTGGAAGGCTGGCAGTATCAATACAGACTATGATGAACTATATCAGTAATAATAGAGTCAGAGTGATTATTACTCTACTGAAAGCAGAGGATCATATTTCTACAGGAGCTCCTGATATTTCTATATTATTGTGTGAGTTTTCTTGAGCAAACTTTGTGCTGGGATATTGGTCAATATGATTATGAATGTATCAAAACAATCAGGACTAAGGCGATTACGTATACTGTGGTGGCCTTCACTTGTCATGATTCTATCCGCGTGCAGTGTACTGGAAACGACTTTGAACAAGGCTAGAATCATCCTGGAAGTGCAACAATCGATTGATATTCCTCAAGGGCATAGTCGTGTGTATATTCAGGCAGGCCGACAAGTGCAATATGACAAACTCAATGAGCTTCAGTGGTACTGTTTGTTGCAGTTGAGAAATCAGCAGCCTGGACCACCATCTGGAATAATCTTGCCGGGTCGTTTTGTTGTTACAGGTCAGTGGAGATATCGGGATGTGGTTAATTCGAATCAGTATCGAGTCGCTGATAGGACCTGGTTATGGACCCAACGAGACGCCAGTGCTTTCACTTATTTATGGCATCTGGAATTGCAGAATATCGATCAGCCTGATGTGAAAGCGCTGGATTGTGGTCATTTTGCCGAATCCGGAGATGTACAATGGCCAGGAATCACACATTTGAATCAAATTCTGGGTCCAATTGCCAGACTAAAGCATTCTGGAACAGGCGTACAGTAACTATGCCAGGAGCCTGTCCATGAATCAGGAGTTCCCACCAGGATTATGAAACCACTGGCAGGGTATCTGAACAAGGCGATAGCAGGGCTCGGTTCAGTGCAGGCTGGCAGAAAGCAGCACAGACAATCGTGATGGCCAGATTGCGATTACACAAGCAATTACCCAGCCGAGTATGATTAGGAGTAGCGGCAGATCCGTGAGCAGGACATCGGTTGGTGACTCGCCCAGACCATCGACTTCAACAAGATACCAGTAGCGATAGATTCCAAACATTACGAATGGAATAGTAATCATCAATTCCTGTCGGCTGCTGACTACAAACAGGGAATAAAATACCAGCGTGGATGTAGCCGCCATCAAGGCATAGCTTTCAATCAGTGGCTGGGTATAACTGTCTAGGACGGCACGGCTTTTCGTGTCTGTATCAATAAGTTCCTGACGTCGTTTCACAGAGGCCAGAAATAGTGCAAGTGACAGGGTGGTAATAAACATCCAGGGGGATACAGGTGCATTGAGTGCTACTGCACCGGTGTAAACACGCAGGACAAAGCCGCTGGAGATAATAAAAATATCCACAACAGGAATTTGTTTCAGACGCAGTGTATAGGCAATGTTGATCAACAAATAGATACTGATGACGAGTAGCTCCCGGGATTGCCAATAGCCCAGTGTTAACAGCAGGGCTAATGACAGGATGAGAAAGTAACAAGCCTGTCTTACCGAGATAAGACCGGCGGCGATAGGACGGGTGCGGGACTTGATGGGATGCAGGGCATCGTTGTGACGATCGACAATGTCATTAAAGATATAGACTGAAGACGAAGCAATACAAAACATAATGGTTGCATACAATGCCTGTGAAATAGGCAGGAGATGAAAATAGCCGGCAAATAGCAGTGGCGTAAGGACAAAGCCATTTTTAACCCATTGTTTCGGGCGCATCAAACGTACATAATCCAGCCATGAAACGGTTGTCGACATGATAAGAATGATCAGCCTCGTGTTATAGTTCAGTGACTTTTACAGTGATTGCAATGTATTTGTGAAAACCCGACTGTATAGAGACCTAATCATTATGAATATTTGGGATAAATGCAAGAACAATTAATTAGTGGCTGGGGTCGTTATCCGGTAGTGAGCGCCAAATGCTACCCTGTTACCACAAATAATGATCTTCGTGTACAGTTGGGACGGGATTTCCACGGCATCGGTCGTGGTCTTGGTCGCAGTTACGGTGACAGCGCGTTGGCCAAGACGGTACTGGATCTGACCGGGCTGGACTGTATCCGCAGTTTTGATCGCCAGTATGGTGTGATCGATTGTTATGCTGGTGTTTCGTTACATGATTTGTTGACGATCATCGTCCCCGCTGGCTGGTTTTTGCCGGTCACACCGGGGACCCGCTATGTGACACTCGGTGGTGCCGTTGCCAGTGATGTGCATGGCAAGAATCATCATCTTGATGGTTGTATTAGCGCCTTTGTGGAACAACTGGAGATCATGACCGCGGATGGATCATTGTTGACCTGTTCTGAGGCTGATCACAGTGAGCTCTTTCATGCCAGCTGTGGTGGTATGGGTTTGACCGGTGTGATTGTCAGTGTCCGTTTGCGGTTACGCTACGTGCGAAGTTGCTTTATCGAGCAGACTACCCTGCGGGCTGAGAATCTGCGAGTTGCACTCGATCTTTTTAATAGACACCAGGGTGCCAGTTATTCGGTTGCCTGGCTCGATTGTCTGGCACGTGGCGATAACCTGGGGCGTTCGGTCGTAATGCTCGGGGAGCATTCTGAAACAGGGGGTCTGGAGTTGCAGACAAGGTCACAATTGACAATACCGATGAATATGCCGGCAGGTTTGCTGAATGCAACTGTGGTTCGTAATTTCAACCGTCTCTATTATCACAAGGCAAACCATGGGCAGGAAAAGGAAGTCTATTTTGTCCCGTATTTTTACCCCCTAGATGGTCTGACGCACTGGAATCGTCTTTATGGCAGCAAGGGATTTTTGCAATACCAGTTTGTGGTGCCGGAAGAAGCCGCTTTGATGGCGATGACCGAGGTGTTGTCGAGAATCTCAGCTGCCGAGCTGGGTTCGTTTCTTTGTGTGCTGAAGGCAACCGGGCCAGCCAATGCAAATTATTTGTCTTTTCCGTTACAAGGATTAAGTCTGGCCCTGGATTTTCCCTATAAATCCGGCCTGTTGCCATTATTGGATGAACTGGATGCCATTGTCGTGGATCATGGTGGCAGAATCTATCTCGCCAAAGACGCCAGAATGTCGGCTGCAAATTTCCGTCGGTCTTATCCCTTATGGCCGAAGTTTTCCCAGGTCCGGGAGGACTATGGTGCAGCCGGGGTCTTCTGTTCTATGCAATCGAATCGACTGAGACTGGATGAATGAGCAATATTTTGATTATCGGTGCGACTTCGGCGATTGCTACGGCATTCGCCAGACAATGCGCGGCGAATAAAGATCGGTTATTTGTGGTTGCGAGGAACAAACAGCGACTTAATATGCTGATTGACGATCTGCAGGTACGTGGTGCACAAGAAATTTCCAGTCAGGTGCTCGATGTGACAAATCTGGATCAGCATGCTGCAGTGATCACGGCAGCTGTAACGTTTCTCAAAGTGTTGGATGTAGTACTGATTGCCCACGGTGTATTGCCGGATCAGAGCGCTTGCGAAAATGATCCGCAAATCCTGCAGCATTCATTGCAGGTCAATGGCAATGCCACCATCAATTTGATGATATTGGCTACAAATCAGTTGCAGTCACAGCATTGTGGTTGTATGTTGGTGATCAGTTCTGTAGCGGGTGACCGTGGCCGGGCTTCGAATTATGTCTATGGTGCCGCCAAGGCTACAGTATCTGTATTTGCCGCGGGTTTGAGAAACCGTTTATATCGGGAAAATGTCCGTGTCATTACAGTGAAGCCAGGATTTGTTGACACGCCAATGACGGCTTCATTCAAGAAGGGACTGTTGTGGGCGCAACCGGAAGCTATCGCCAGGGGGATGCATGGTGCAATTATGAAACATCGTGATGTGGTTTATCTGCCATTTTTCTGGCAACCCATTATGTGGATAGTTCGTGCAATACCGGAAGGACTTTTTAAACGTTTGCATTTGTAGCCTAAATTGGATGTATGAATTGGACCTCAAATACGCGTTGGAGAGGCTATAATAAGTCTGCAAACTACAGTATTAAGTGGAGCCAGGAATGACGACCGTCGATGAAACATTGCTCAAGAAGTTCAAGCCTTTTGCTAAACTGGATGCACAATTGTTGGTTTTTTTTGTCAGTGAGGCCGAAGTAAAAACACTGCAGGCTGGTACCTATATGCTTAATGTGGGTGACACCACAGAAGACAGCTATTATCTTTTGCGGGGCGAAGTGGAGATGGAGGCGAGCGATGGCCGTAGCCGTCGTCTGGTATCGGGTTCGACAGCAGCCGAAAATCCATTGGCCAAGATCAGACCCTGTCAATACAGTGTCAAGGCCGTAACCGAGGCGGAATACATGGTGTTGCCACCCATATCTGTTGCCGCAGGTTCCGAGAGTGGGAGTGCCATGAGCATGGAGGTGGAGGAGTTATCCACACTAAATACAGGGCAGGATTCGCCGGTACTGGATGCGATCTATCGCGATCTAAAAAGCAACAAACTGGAACTTCCCAGTCTGCCTGAAATTGCATTACGTGTGCAGCGTGCGATCGAGGATCAGGAATCAGCCAACAAGATTGCCCGTATTATTGAGGCAGATCCGGTGGTATCGACAAAACTGATACGCGCATCGAACAGTGTGATTTTTCGTGGGGTATCCAAAATATCCAGTGTTTCCATGGTGGTAGCACGGCTTGGTATGCAGCGCACAAGACAGTTAGTGGTAACATTCGCTATGGATAATCTGTTCAAGTCGGATAATCCGGTTTTGTTGAAACGGATGAAGCATCTCTGGTCCACCAGCACTCAGATAGCCGCCGTGGCGCATGTGTTGGTGGCACATTATGGAATTCGGGTGGACATGGACAGTGCCACACTGGCCGGGCTGGTTTGTCAAATTGGCGCTGTGCCCTTGCTGGATCGTGCCAGCAAAATGCCGGAGTTTGCCGATATGTCAGAGGCGCAGGTAGAATCAATGTTGCGCCGAAATCAAGGCGAGATCGGATCAATGGTATTGAAAAGATGGGACTTTCCTGCGGATTTGGCGGCGGTTCCGGAAACCAGTAACGACTGGTTGCGTGATCACCAGGGACCACCTGATCTTACCGATGTCATATTGGTTGCACGTCTGCACTGTATGGGTCAGGCAGCTTACCCCGCTGATGCGCCGCCATTAGGCAGGGTTCCGTCATTGCGGCGTATCGCCGGCGACGACGCCGGCCCTGAATTCAGTATTGGCTTGATCAGACAGGCGGGTAAGGAGATCACCGAATTAACCAATCTGTTGAATTCCTGATCTGGGTATATGGTGAAATTACCAGTGATTGCGCAATTCACGTAACTTCAGGAATACGGCTTCCGGGTCAGGATTTTCTCCAAACTGTGGAAAGTCCTGTTGCAGTTGCCCGACGATATCTCTCTCGGTTAGACGCAGAAACGGGTTGATTTTTTTCTCCAGACCCCAAGTCGTAACGAGTGGTGTCTCAGGGTCCATTTCTGCGGTGTCATCGAGCAATTTGGCAGCCGCCTCATTCTGCGGTTCCCGGTTCAGGGAAAAACGCAAGTTATTGCCCAGATACTCATGCCCGGGGTAAATTTTGGTGGTGTCTGGTAAGTGAGCGAATTGTTCACAGAATGTCTTGTACATGACGACAGGATTACCACCGTTGTGGCAGTTGCCGGCACCGGCATTGAACAGGGTATCTCCACTGAATAATGCGGGAACATCACTCTGCACCAGCATACAAATGTGGCACATGGTATGACCGGGCGTATCCAGGATACGGATTTCTACAGTTTTTCCGAGTTTTATGATATCGCCTGCGGACAGCCCGGTGGTGATGCCAGGGATGTGATTCCCGGCTCCGGCATGAGCCAGTACCCTGGCACCGGTTTGTTTGACCATATTCAGATTGCCACCGGTATGATCACTGTGTTCGTGGGTATTGATAATCGTGGTGATATCCCAGCCGTGCTGTCTGGCTCGTCGCAGACATCGTTCGGTGTCCAGCGGGTCAATGGCGACAGCTTCTCCCGTTTCCTCACAGGCGATCAGGTAGTTGAAATTTCGCAGGTTGTTGTTGGTCCAGATTTGTTCGATGATCATTCGTTCTCTCCCGGGTTGAGACTAGGAGGCTGTCCGAGAACAGGGAGCCTACTGTGGAAAAGCGGACTTTGGTCCATTTTTCCGCTCATTTTCGTTAAATAGAACAACTATTCACCTCAAATGATTGAAAAAATGACCTCACCCGCTTTCCCTCGCTACGACCGCCATGGATGGCGGAAGTGCCGGTATTGCAGGAGCCACAAACCGGTCGACTCCTATTCTCGGACAGCCTCCTAGGTGTTGCTGGAATAATGTTATCTGCTACCAATGGGGCAAGCAGAAATGGGGTTTTATGAGCCTGAAATGCCTGACCAAAACTGCTAACCCAGCGTCCTTGTTCGGCCTGTAGACAATAGAGTTGAAAATCTTCCAACGATCTTAGCCTACGGATGATGGCGCCAAAATGTTGTTCAAATGCATCCAGAATATTGCCCCATACCGACTCGGTACGGGCAATGCTGGTGGCGGTACATGTCAAACTGAAACGTTTGCGGGCATAGATATTTCTGGCCGCAACTTCGGCTTCGATCAACAGTACACCAGCTTTCTGATGCTGGCGCAAATTTGTAGTGTGGTTCGCCAGTTGACTGACAAAGATGTAATAAGTAAAGAGATCAGTGGCAACAAATGGCGCATAGCTGCTGCAAGGCGAGCCCGTATTGTCGATCGTGGACAGTACCAGACTTTGCTGTGATTGCTGAAACTGTAGCAACTCTTCCCCGGTCACATCAGGCATGTGTTTGACAGCCTTTGTGGTAACGCATCAGACCCTGTGCAAGATCCGCGAGCAAATCATCGACTGCCTCCAGACCGACATGGACCCGGATCAGATTGCCGGCTTCGTTCCAGGGTCGGGCCGTCCGGTTGGCAGCAGGATTGGCCGGGATGATCAGACTTTCATAACCCCCCCAGCTAAAGCCCATACCAAACAGGCGCATCGAATCCAGCATCGCTGCCAGGGCTTCTTCCGGGCCTGGTTTTAACAGAAAACTGAAGAGCCCGCTGCAACCGGTAAAATCCCTTTGCCAGAGTGCATGGCCCGGGTGATCGGGTAATCCGGGATGCAGCACTCGTACAACATCCGGTTGCTGTTGTAGCCATCGGGCAATATGCAGGGCATTATCCTGGTGGCATTGCAGTCGGGTGGACAAGGTCCGAAGACCGCGCAGGGCCAAATATATATCATCCGGCCCGGCACATTGGCCCAGAGCCCAGACAGCATCACGGATGGCCGTATGTGTTTTGCTGTTGGCCACGATCATACCGAGCATGGCATCGGCATGACCGACGATGTATTTTGTGGCGGCGTGAATACTGACATCCACACCATGAGGAAATGGCTGGAAATACAGTGGTGTAGCCCAGGTGTTATCCATCAGGACCAACACATCATGCTGATGTGCCACGGCGCTGATCGCAGGCAAGTCCTGGACTTCAAATGTTTGTGAGCCGGGGGACTCGGTATAAATCAGACGAGTGTTGGCTTGTATCAGGTCACCGATGCCGTCACCGATTACAGGGTCGTAATAGCTGGTTGTTACCCCAAACCGTGCCAGTGGGCCATCACAAAACTGTCGGGTAGGGGCATAGACGGCATCCGCAACCAGAATATGATCACCGTGGCTGACAAACGCCAGAATGGCCGTGCTGATCGCAGCCAGACCGGAACAGACCACGAAGCCCCGATGACCATTTTCCAGTGTTGCTATCGCCTCTTCAAGGGCAAAGCTGATGGGTGTGCCGGTACGGCCATAGACCAGTTGTCCTTGCTTATCCTTGAGGCCGGGGATTTTTCGTAGACTGGCAAGGTCGGGGAACAATATGGTCGAAGCATGATATACCGGCATATTGACCATACCATGCTGACTGGAAGGATCCCGTCCGAGGTGAGTAACCCTGGTGGCATTTCCCAGAATGGTAGATTGCTTTCCTGAAGAGGTGGTCATTGTGAGGGATTCCCGGTCAGTGTGTGGTGTTCGCGCAGCTGACGCAATGCTTCATCGGTTTCTGAAAATTGTCTTGCCCGTTTGTGGGCAATATCCTGGATGCGTTCACGGATTTCAGGTCGGTTCTGTAACAATCGGTGAAAATCACCGCTTTCCAGCAACAGGGCCCGGGTTTCTTCCCTGGCTGTAATAGTGTCTGTGCGCTTGGTTGCATGCAGCAAGGCCAGTTCGCCAAAAAAATCACCTTCCTTCAGTATCACCGGTTTGCTTAAATTTGGAATATCCAGTTGTACACTGCCGCTATTGAGAATATACATCCCTTCAGCGACTTCGCCGCGACGTGCGATCAAACTGTGACGATGATATTTTCTGGCCTTTAGCAGGTTGGTGATTTCGATAATGGTCGCCGAATCCAGACCTTGAAATAACGGAACGCGGGCGATCATGCCCCAGGAAATAACAAATTCGCGTTCGTGAATCGCCTGACCGAAGGCGGTTGCAATAATACCGACCGGCAGGGAGAACATACCGAGTCCAAGTATCATGACGCTACCACCGAGTATGCGACCGGTCAGGGTTATCGGTACCACATCACCATAGCCGACATTGGTTAATGTCGAAATGGACCACCACATGGCCTGTGGAATACTGCCAAAGCTTTGTGGCTGAGTGCTGTGTTCTGCATAGTACATCAGGGTCGATGAGAGTAGTAATAACCCGAACATGATGATCAGGGAGCCAAACAAGGCGTTGGACTCGGTGCGAAGGACCTTGACAATCGTGGCCAGAGCCGGGGAATAACGGGCCAGTTTCAGAAGCCGAAAGAGACGAAAAATACGCAGCATCCTCAAATCGACGGGCACCAGATAGCCAAGAAAAAACGGCAGGATGGCCAACAGATCGATTAGCGCAAAAGGTGTGGCAGCGTAACGTAAGCGGGCCCGCCAGGCCGGGAGATTTTGCAGACGGCGATGTTCCGTGCAAACCCACAAGCGGCACAGGTATTCGACCGAAAAAACGACGACCGAAAAAATCTCAAAAACCAGAAAGGCGAAATGATAACGGTGTTCCAGAAAGGGTTCGGTTTCCAGGGTCACGGCGATGACATTCAACAGAATCAGCCAGACCAGAAAGTGGTTCAGCAAACGGCTGATTCGATGATGTATGGCACCGGATTCTAGCAGTAGATAAAGCTGTTGGCGAATTGCAGTCACGTTGGCAGGTTTGACTGTGGGAATGTGAATATTCCAGAAAGTTTATCACGATTTAATGACAGCCATTGCAAGGCGATCAGGGTCAAGCTGTTGCGGGCATTAGGATTGTTGAGGGTTTCGGGTATGGCATCAAAGTCAAGTGTGAACACGCGAATATCCTCCCCTTCACTGGCAACACCATGAAAACCGTTCGCCATTCGGCTGTCGGTCAGACCACAATAGAGATGTACCCGTTCACTGCTGACACCGGGGGTGGATAAATAGTCGGTGACAAGATGCAATTGTTCGATATTGCAACCGGTCTCTTCCAGCATCTCGCGTTTGGCAACGGCTGTGGCGGTTTCACCGGTCTCTATGATCCCGGCAACGATTTCCAGGGACCACGGATCGAGACCGGCTGCCAGCGCCCCAATGCGGAACTGTTCAATCATAATCAGCTTTTCTCGCACGGGGTCGATGGCCAGCACCGCCACTGCCTGGCCGCGTTCCACCAGTTCTCGACGTATTTCGTGACTGTCGCCACCGGCAAATAAGCGATGTCGAAAATAGTATTCATCGACTTTGACATAGCCGTCATAAACAGTCTGTTGTTTACGTATTTTGACTTTATTATTCATGCTTCTCCCAATGTTTCTATGATAATGCGTTCAGCCCCAGAGCCCGGCCACAGGCGCAGAGATCTGGTGGTCCGAGTATTCAAGACCGGGCTGACGATCGTGATGTAGCAGTAATGGTCCATCCAGATCGACAATTTCAGCATTGGCGGTTAGTAACATCGCCGGTGCCATGGCTAGTGATGTGCCGACCATACAGCCGACCATAATTCCGAGACCCCGGGCCAGGGCCTGTTCACGCAGTAGCAGGGCCTCGGTCAGACCACCGCATTTGTCGAGTTTGATATTGATGACATTATAACGACCGACGACATTTTCCAGATCATCCCGGGTATGGCAGGACTCATCGGCGGCGATGGCAATGAGATGCGGTATGTTGGCCAGGGATGCATCGTCGCCTGCCGGCAGGGGTTGTTCCAGCAGGCTGACACCGAGGTCATAAAAGGGTTGCTGCAATTGATCCAGTAAGGACTGATTCCAGGATTCATTGGCATCGATAATGAGCCCGGGTTCCGGCGCCTGATCACGGATCGCTTCAACACAGGCCAGTGGTTGCTCAGGCCCGAGTTTGATTTTCAACAGTGGCCTGTGACGATTTGCTCGGGCTGCCCTGGCCATATTGACAGCAGTATCCAGACTCAGGGTGTAGGCACAGTTGACCGGAAGCGGTGCCGGTATTCCAGCCAGGGTCCAGACCCGCTGTCCGGCCTGCTTTGATGCCAGGTCCCACAAAGCACAATCGATGGCGTTACGTGCAGCGCCGGCACCGATGATCGATTGCAGGTCTGAGCGGGAACCACCTTGTTCAATGAATACCCGCAATGCCTCGATCTGGGCCATGACCGAAGCCGTGGTTTCCCCGTAATGGGCATAGGGTACACATTCACCACAACCGATATATCCATCTTCGGTAATCTGTACCCGAATGGTAACCGCTTCGGTCTTGCTGCCACGGGCGATGGTAAAGGTCTGTTGCAAAGGCCAGTGTTCACACGCCTGCGTCAGCGAACGCATCAGCAGGTCACGAGTGGTAAACGCTCGATGATCGTCGCCACACCATCACGCAGTGGATCGACACAGGGTAGTTGCAGCGCATCACTGAGTTGACCGAGATAGTCGTCAGTCTGGTTTTCATCCAGGGCCTTGCTATTGATTGCACAGCCCGCCCATTGCACCATCGGATTCACCAATCGGGCGGCCTGTAGCGTCATTGTCATACAATCTGTCAGGTCTGGCATGGCCAGTTCGGGTAAACCCCGCATGTGTTGTCGTAACGGCTCATGACAAAGGACCAGCCAGTCCGGTTGTGAGCCATGTAACAGACCCAGGCTGACACCGGCAAAGGAGGGGTGGAACAGTGAGCCCTGGCCCTCGATGATGTCCCAGTGATCCGCGTTTGCAGCCGGTGACAGGGTTTCGGCAGCGCCGGATATAAAATCGGCAACCACGGCATCGACAGCGACGCCTTGACCGGCAATCAGGATACCGGTCTGGCCGGTAGCACGAAAATCAGCATCCACCCCGTTGGCCAATAATGTCCTGTGGATGGCCAGTGAGGTGTACATTTTTCCCACCGAACAGTCCGTGCCAACCGTCAGCAGACGATGACCGCTGCGTGCTCGGCCATTGGCAATCGGAAAGGGTCCACTCGGCTGCCGGGTTTCGTATAACTGTTGGCCGGAGTTTTTGACCGCCTCAGCCAATTGCGGAATATCCGCAAGACGGGTATGCAGACCGCTGGCAATATCCAGACCCAGTGCCAGCGCCTGCTCGAGGACCATCAGCCAGCTGTCAGGGATGATGCCGCCCCGGTTAACTACACCGATCACCAGTGTTTTGACGCCACGCTCACGGGCCTGTTCCAGAGTCAGTTCGGGGATTTGCAGTTGCGTCTGGCAGTCAGGCAAACGCAGCTGACCGACACAATCTCCGGCGCACCACTGCCACAGCCCGGCAGCCGTTTTGGCGGCCAGTGCGTCGGCAGCATCTCCCAGAAACAGTAAATACGGTTTGTTAATCTTCATCCGAAAAAGGGGTCAGAGCCCTTTTTTTTAACCCTCGTCATTCCCGCGAAGGCGGGAATCCATAAAAAAGGGCTCTGACCCCTTTTTCTCGGATTCTTATACCATAGTACTGATTCCGCAGGATAGTATGGAGTTGTTATTTTTTCTTGCCGAACGGGGGACCAATCCTTCATACTTCCGATCCCGCTATGAAACGATGAGTCTTTGCCATGTCAAACCGGCAATTTGTCAGCACCGCCAATGTTAATGGACAAATCAGTCCGCTGGAGCAGGCCACGATTCCGATTATGGATCGGGGGTTTCTATATGGAGATTCGGTATACGAAGTCTTTCGTACCTATGACGGGGTGCCATTCTTGCTCAATGAGCACTTCGACCGGCTGGAAAATTCGGCCCGCTTGGCCGGTATGCACTTGAATCAGGACCGGCAGCAGTTACTCTGCGAAATCCGGCGAACCATCGAGGCCTGCGGTGTTTCTCGAGGCCAGGATGTTTATGTCCGTTACCAGATTACCCGTGGCGAAGGGCCGGTAGACCTGTATCCGGGACAGGATTTGGTGACCCGCTATGTAATTGTAATCAAAACAGTACCGGTCTGGGATCCGGAATTCTACCGGGTTGGGATGACGCTTGCTGTACCACAAATCCGGCGTAATCCGGTGAACTGTCTGGATCCGAATATCAAGGGTGGAAATTATCTCAATAATATTCTGGCCCTGCAGGAAGCCCGGGCACTCGGGGCTGACGATTGTCTGATTCTCAGTACCGATGATCGGGTGACCGAGGCCTCGAACAGCAATCTGTGGTTTGTTATTGACGATCGTCTGGTAACACCGGTATCTGACAATTTACGTGGCCTGACCCGGGCCAGTTTGCATCAGGCCTGTCAACGCCAGGGTCTGGAAAGCTTTGAGGAGGATATTGATCTGACCGATCTGGAGCAGGCTGATGAGTGTTTTGTTACCAGTTCAACACGGGAAATCATGCCGGTCTGTCGATTGCGGCTAGCGGACGGCCGACACCGAAATTTTCCTGCAGGAGGTGGCCCGGTGACACGTCGTGCCCGGCAACTGTACAAGACCCATGTAACAGACTATGTGCAACAATATTCCGAAACTGCGTTATTTTGATGCTTTAAGATGAATCTACTCGATAAGCCGATACGTCTGGTTCTGCTGTTTGGCGGCCAGTCCTGCGAGCATGAAGTTTCCGTAACGTCTGCCTGCTCGGTGGCGGCTGCGGTGGATCAGCATCGTTATGATGTACGTTATATTGGTATCAGCAAACAGGGGCGATGGCGTTTATTGTCGAATCCACAGCCGGTATTTTCCCGTTCTGAAGTGCTCGATGATGAAGGCGATGCGGTATGGGTTGATCATAACCGGGGTGGTTTTATGACCACGACGGGGTCACAGGGAGCTGTCGCTGCGGATGTGGTGTTTCCTGTGTTGCATGGTACACGGGGTGAAGATGGCAGTGTGCAGGGTCTGCTGGAACTGGCCGGGCTGGCTTATATCGGTTCGGGTATTGGTGGTTCGGCAGTCGGCATGGATAAATCCCTGACCAAGCGGGTGTTGCAGGCGCGTGCCATACCCCAGCTGCCTTATCTGGTCTATTCCCACCGGCAATGGCAGACACAGATGACCTGGTGTCTGCAGCAAGTCAACCACAATCTGCAGTGGCCACTATTCGTCAAGCCTTGCAGTCAGGGTTCCAGTATTGGTGTGGCCCGGGTTGAGGAGGAAGAAACGCTGTGCCAGGCAGTTACTGCGGCCAGTCAATATGATCAGTATGTGTTGATTGAGCAGGCGGCAACGGGTTGTCGGGAGATCGAATGCGCGGTCTTGGGCAATGATGCACCAAGGGCATCCATAGCTGGTGAAATTCGGCCAGGTCAGGGGTTTTATGACTACCGGGCTAAATACCAGGAGGAAAGTACCGAACTGCTGGTGCCGGCGCAGTTATCCGCTGCCCAGACGGCAAGGGTGCAGCAACTCGCTGTAGCCGTTTTCCAGGCTGTTGGTGCGGCTGATTTGGCGCGGGTGGACTTTTTTGTTGATACTGAAGATAATCGTTTTTATGTCAATGAGATCAATACGCTGCCTGGCTTTACCCCCATCAGCATGTATCCGAGATTATGGCGGGAGACCGGTGTCAGCTATCCTGAAC
>CAZTLH010000001.1:0-25437 GCA_964614335.1 uncultured Gammaproteobacteria bacterium | reverse complement strand
TCGTTTTGTGCTGTTTGTTGTGTGTGTTTGTTTTTTTCATGTAGAGCCGGCTTACGTTATTCGCTTTAGTCTCGTGGGTTCGTATATGTGTATAAGAGTCAGGCACTACTGATACGCAGCAAGCGGGCCGAGATATTGGCAAATAACCTGGCTAATGCAGATACACCTGGTTTCAAGGCGCGTGACATCAATTTTCAGGCTGTAATGGCAGATGTCTCTGGCCTGGATCAACAGAAACCTGGGGTACAAAAAGTGTCTTTAGTTGCGACGAATAAACGTCACTTCGTTTCTGATCAAGGGGCTGTAGCCAATGCTGAAATCCTGTACCGCCAGCCTATGCAGCCTTCGCTCGATGGCAATACTGTTGACTCGCAATTGGAGCATAGTGCATTTGCGAAAAATGCGATCGGGTATATGACCACACTGCAATTTATGACAGGCCGTATTCAGGGTCTGATGAAAGCAATTAGAGGACAGTAATTATGTCATTACTCAGTACCATGAATATCGCCGGGAGTAGTTTGAGCGCTGAGTCATATCGTCTAAATCTCACCGCCAGCAATTTGGCAAATGCCAATAGTGCCAGTAGCAGTATTAACCAGACTTATCGTGGCAGACATCCGGTTTTCACAACTCTATCCGGGAATTCTGAAGGCGCTGAATTTGGCGATGTAATGAGTGAAATCGGTCGTGGTGTAAGACTCGCTGGTGTGGTGGAGAGTGCAGCACCATTGCGTAAGGAATATCATCCGGAGAATCCGATGGCCAACAAGGATGGGTATGTATTTCTGCCAAATGTTAACCCAATTGAAGAGATGGCCAATATGATCTCGGCTTCACGTTCCTATTCCAGTAATATTGAGGTTTTTAATACTTCAAAGCAACTATTGCTCAGAACCCTGACTTTGGGACAGTGATGAAAATGAATATACTTACTATTGCAGGAGGGAATACAGTTGAACACAATAGATAAAGCAAACCTGAATCAATTACCCGGCGTCACATTGCCTGACAAGAAGGCGAATACAAATAATGAACTGGGCCAGGATGCTTTCATGAAGTTGATCCTGGCTCAGATGCAGCACCAGGATCCAATGAAGCCCATGACCGACGGACAGTTTATTACGCAGATGGCACAATTTCAGACAGCAGCTGGCATGCAGGATCTGCAAAAATCCTTTACCGAGTTATCCAGTACGTTGCAGTCCAATCAGGCTTTGCAGGCATCAGCATTGGTTGGTCGTGAAGTGCTTGCACCAGGCAATACTGCTGACCTGGCTGCAGGTGGGTCGATCGCAGGGCAGGTCGATTTACCTGCAGATACCACCGGGTTGGCGGTCAAAATTACAGACTCAGCTGGCCAATTAGTCCGCGATCTTTCGTTGGGAGCTCAGCCGGCCGGCACAGCTCAGTTCCGGTGGGATGGCATCAATGACGGTGGGCAAGCTGCCACACCAGGAACCTATACTATTCATGTGCAGGCGTTGCTGGATGGACAATCGCAGGAGTTGCAACCGATGCTCACAGCCAAGGTTGAAAGTGTCAGTCTCGGTAGTGGCAAACTTGATACGCAACTTAATTTGGCTGGAAATCGAGCCATTTCATTGGCTGATGTCAGAAAAATTCAGTAATCGAAACAGCATCACATTGAGGAAGATATCATGACATTTAGTACCGGAATATCTGGTTTGAATGCGGCCCAGAAAAACCTTGAGTCTATCGGGAATAATATCGCGAATAGTGCAACGACTGGCTTCAAGTCATCACGTACGGAATTCGCAGATGTATTTCCATCAGGACAGTTTGGTACTGCAGCCAATACGGTTGGGCAAGGGGTCAAAGTGGCACGAGTACGCCAGAGCTTCATCCAGGGCAGCGTCACATTTACTAACCGCAATCTTGATATGGCTGTGTCCGGAAAAGGTTTTTTTCGCATGAATGATGGTGGCTCACTCTTCTATTCGCGGAACGGTCAATTTGGGTTGGATGAAAATGGTTATATTGTTAATGGAGACGGCTTGAGGTTGACGGGTTATCAAGCCGATGCTAACAACAATATAACCGGTGCATTAGGTGATTTGCAGATTTCCAATAATGCATCGAGTCCTAAAACCACTTCAACGGTCACGATGGCAGCGAATCTGAATGCTGGTGATCCGATTATTGGTGGAACAGCACCAGCCTTGGCGATGGGTGCGGCAGTGCTCGACCCAAACACGGGTTTGGCGTACGTGCCGCCACGCTTTTTGCCTCCTGATCCTGCAAGTTATAGTCACGCCACCTCTGCTACCATTTATGATTCATTGGGAGTATCACATACAGCAACGACGTATTTCAAAAAAACCGCCGACAACGCTTGGACTGAGGAAATGTCAGTGGATAATCAGGCTTTTTCTGCCCCGGCTGCGGGTACCGCATTGACCTTTGATGGTACGGGCACCATTACCGCCCCCGTCGGGCCACCTGTGGGTTTGATGACTTATGCCGCTGTGGCTGTTAGTGGTGGTGCTGCGGCGATGAACTTCACGATCGATCAGTCCGGATTGACACAGTATGGCAGTCCTTTCGGGGTTACGCTGCTATCCCAGGATGGTTATGCGACCGGACAACTGACGAGTATTGATATTGGTCAGGATGGGACAATTACCGGTACCTATTCCAATGGCCAAACACTGACTCAGGGGCAGGTAGCATTAACTGCTTTTGCCAATTCTGAAGGCTTGATCTCTCAAGGTAATTCGCTATGGACCGAATCCATAGATTCCGGTTCACCACTGGTCGGCACGCCGGGCACCGCAACCCTCGGTGGTATTCAGGGCGGTGCATTGGAGGATTCTAATGTGGATTTGACTAAAGAACTGGTTGCGCTGATTGTTGCGCAAAGAAATTTTCAGGCCAACGCACAAGTGATCAGCACGGACAGCCAGATAAACCAGACCATTGTTCAGTTACGTTAGTTCAGGTTTCTTAATCAAGGGTTAAAATATGGATAGAATGCTATATGTAGCGATGTCAGGTGCCAGGCAAATTATGTTGGCGCAGGCTGCGAATAGTCATAATCTGGCCAATATCAGCACCTCTGGATTTCGTGCAGATTTATCACAGTTTCGAAGCCAGCCTGTTTTTGGCGATGGTTATCCGACCCGGGTTTATGCCATGGCAGAAAGACCCGGTGTTGATTTTCAACCGGGGATCAATGAAGCCACTGGCCGAGACCTTGATATAGCAATCAAAGGCCGGGGCTGGATTGCGGTTCAGGATCAACGAGGTGGCGAAGCCTACACCAGAAATGGGAGTTTGCGAGTTTCACCCAACGGTCTGTTGCAAACCGGGCAGGGAAATCTGGTTATCGGTAATGCTGGTCCGATAGCGATTCCACCCGCCGAGAAAATTGAAATTGCTCATGATGGTACGATTTCTATTCAACCCAAAGGTCAGGGCCCGGAAACATTGGCGGTACTCGATCGTATCAAGCTGGTTAACCCAGCTGAAAATACTCTTGAAAAAGGTCCTGATGGTTTGCTGCGAACCAGTGCCGGAGTGGAGTCGCCTGATGCCGGGGTAACAGTGGAAAAAGGCACACTGGAACACAGCAATGTCAGTGCGGTCGGTGCCCTGGTCAAAATGATTGAACTATCACGTCAATATGAAATGAATATCAAGATGATGAGCACGACGCGTGAAACGGAACGTGAAAATGCCCGGATGTTGACATTGGCATAATCAGGCCATTGTTAGCTATTGTCTTTACTAAAGGAGATTACAGATGAATCCTGCCCTATGGATAGCTAAAACCGGTCTGGATGGACAACAGACCCGGATGGCGGCAATATCCAATAATCTGGCCAATGTTAATACCACGGGCTATAAACGCAGCAGAACGGTTTTTGAAGACTTGCTGTATCAAAATGTTCGTCAGGTTGGCGCCCAATCCTCCCAGGATACGCAACTGCCTTCTGGTTTGTCGCTTGGTACGGGTGTGCGTGTTGTTGCCACAGAGAAGCTGTTTACCCAGGGAAATCTGGTACAGACTGGTAATTCATTGGATATGGCGGTACAGGGGCGCGGTTTTTTTCAGATACTCCGTCCAGATGGAACCCTGGGCTATACGCGCGATGGATCTTTTCAGGTCAATTCCAACGGTGAGGTGGTCAATGCCTCGGGTTATTTGTTGCAACCTGCGATCACCGTGCCCACAAGTGCACTGAGTATTACGATTGGATCTGACGGTGTTGTCTCAGTGACCACGCAAGGTACGGCAGCGGCAACACAGGTTGGCTCAATCCAGACCGCAGATTTTATAAACCCGGCAGGGTTGCAACCGGTTGGCGAAAATATGTACCTGGAGTCTTCCGCCAGTGGCTCACCACAGATCGGCACACCCGGTTTGAGTGGTCTGGGTTCGTTGGTGCAGGGTTCTCTGGAAAGTTCGAATGTCAATGTTGTCGAGGAACTGGTCAATATGATCGAAACCCAGCGTTCCTACGAAATGAACTCAAAAGCAATATCGACGACCGACCAAATGCTGGCCTATGTCAGTAACAACTTGTAGAGGTTTCCCTGATGCGTATCTTCGAAGTGGATTGACAAGCTTTCAGAGGAAAGAATGATGGCTCTTGAAAAAGTTTTAATGACGAGTCTTGGTGGTTTGCTGCTGCTGCAGTTGAGTGGTTGTGTTACAACACCAGTGCCACTTGATCCTGCCTATGCTCCTGTTGACCCGGTCCAGCCAACGGTCCCGGTATATCGTAATGGGTCCTTGTACCAGAATATCTCGCACGTTGGTTTGTTTCGGGACCGGGTGGCTTTTCGACGTGGTGATGTCTTGACGGTGTTGCTGGTCGAAGACACGAATGCCAATAAGAAGGCAGAAACCACAACATCAAAGGACAATAACGTCGGCATCGAGAATGCCAATGTTTTGGGATATTCATTGCCAAGCAGTTCAAAGTCCAAATTTACTTTGGGGACAACACTTAAATCAGGTAGTTCTTTTGCTGGTAAAGGTGAAAGCAAACAAAGCAACTCCCTGACTGGTACGGTTACCGTTATTGTGAATGATGTATTGCCAAATGGAAATCTGGTGATTCGTGGCCAGAAATATCTGGCTGTTAATCAGGGTGCTGAATTTGTCCGGATATCCGGTATTGTCCGCCCAGAAGACATAACGCCGGACAATCAAATTAATTCTACCCAGGTCGCAGATGCACATATTGAATATCGTGGTGCAGGCACACTGGCTGATTCCAATATTATGGGTTGGTTGTCACGATTCTTTAATAGCAAGTGGTGGCTCTTTTAACCAGCTGGTTGGTCACACGACAACGTTACCGATCTTTTAGAAGATTCCACCAGCCAAGAATTTGCTGACTATTTTTTGATTGACGACCATCAATGAGCTATTGGATATGGATAACAAAATTCTAAGCGGCCGATTCTGTTGATCTATGACAGGGTTTCGCAAGGCGGCATGAAACACACTAAAACAGCCAATAAATCCCTGTTATTGAATTTCTAGCGGGAGCCCCTGTTACAGTAGTTTCTGTATTATGGGTGGGTAAGTCCGAATTTTTGCAGTAGTCTGGTGTGAGTCCGGGTGTGAATAAATAGTGTAGTCAGGAATCGGGATAAATGATCATGCATGTTCATGAAAAAATAAATTATGTGGAACTTCCATCGAATGATTTGAAGGCAACGAGAATGTTCTTTCAACAGGTGTTTGGTTGGGAATTTACTGATTTTGGCAGCAATTATACGGCTTTTACAAACCAGGGTATCGACGGCGGTTTTTATTATGCCGATAAAGCTTCGAGCACCGTGAATGGCAGTGCTTTATTGGTGTTTTACAGCGAACGGCTGGAACAAACCCGTAGCAAGATCGAACAGGCAGGTGGAAAAATTGTCAAACCGGTGTTTGTATTTCCCGGTGGTCGCCGCTTTCATTTCTGTGATCCTGTTGGTAATGAATACGCTGTCTGGACAGACAAATGAAGAGTAATGATTCAGAACTCACCCAGTCGTGCCAGTATTTGTCGACGCAAACATTCCCGTTGTGTGGTATCGGATACCGGAGCACCATCCCTGTTGGTGAGATAAAAAGTGTCATCTGCACGTTCTCCAATGGTTGCGATACGGGCATTGACCAAACGGATTTTGCATTCCAGCAAGGCTTCGGCGATATGATGTAACAGGCCGGGCCGATCTTGTGCAATGAGCTCCAATATCGTGTGCGGGCTGTCATCAGGTTCGATAAAATCAACCTGGGTGGCAATTGGAAAGGCCTTTTCAACCCTGGTTATACGGATCTTGCCAGGAGCCTTGGGGCGGCTTTGCGAAAATATATCCTGATGGATACGTTCGGCTATCCGGTCGAGAGCACTATGGTCGGTAATGACACCGTTTCTTGCCAGTACAGCAAAAAGATATAACGCCATACCATTGGTAGTAATATGGATCCGGGCATCGACGACAGAGAGACCGAGTCGTTCGACACCACCAGCAACCAATGGCAACAGGTGATCGAAGTCCGGGGCATAAACCAGCAACTGGTTGGTGGCAAAATCCGGGTTGTAACGGGCATTGACCAGTGGCAGCTCCACAACCCTGGCCGTTACAATCTCCCGGGTATGCCAGGCCACCGCTTTGGCATCATGGCGAATAAAATAGTCATTGGCCATTTGTTGCCAAAACTTCTCAACCATGGTGTGGTTAAATTTTGGGCCCAATAGCGTGAGAGTTTCCTGCTTGAGGTTTTTGATTCGGACATCCTGGTTAATGGGTGTGCCCAAACCACGACGTAACGCCCGCAGCGTGGCATTGTATAACTTTTCCAGTAACATGGCTTTCCAGGTATTCCATATGCCTGGATTCGTGCCACGTATATCCGCCATGGTCAGCAAATAAAGATGGTCGAGATGTTCATGATCGCCCACGATATTTGCAAATTCATTGACTACCTCCGGATCGCTGGTGTCCTTGCGCTGCGCGGTCCATGACATCAATAAATGGTTGCGAACCAGCCACGCGACCAACAGGGTGTCATATTCATTGAGACCGTGTTGCTGACAGAAATCCTCAGCATCCCGTTCACCCAGTACCGAGTGATCACCACCACGGCCTTTGCCAATATCATGAAATATCGCAGCCAGATAGAGACGTTCTTTTTTATCGATGGCGGTAATTAATTCGCTGGCAATGGGGAATTCATGACGAAATTCTGGGATACATAGCCGTCTCAGATTGCGGAGTACAAAGAGGGTATGGGTATCGACGGTGTAGGCGTGGAATAGATCATATTGCATTTGTCCAACGACCCGGCCGAATGCCGGTATATAGGTTCCGAGCACCCCATAAGCGTTCATTCTGCGAAGAGCGTGTGTTATTCCCTGTGGTTGACGAAGGATCTGCATGAAGAGTCGATGTGATTCAGTGTTGTTTCGAAAATCATGATCGATTCGGTGCAAATTTTGACGTAACTGCCGTAGTGTGGTGGCCCTGATACCTTTCAGCTTGTGTTGCTCCATGAGCAAGAATATTTCCAGCATGGCAGACGGTGTGTTTTCGAAAATCTGCTCATTAACAGCTTCAAGGATGCCGCCAAGTGACTGAAAACGTCGATTGATCCTGTGTGTCACCCAGGATTTTCGGGCCAGCAGGATTTCCTCAAAATGTTGAAGAAGTATTTCGTTGAGAATACTCAATTCCTTGATGATCCGGTAATACCGTTTCATCAATTGTTCGACGGCCAGATAGCCGGGTTTGTCCTGATAGCCAAATTCCAGGGCAATTGTGAGCTGATGATCGAATAGTAGACGGTCCTCACTGCGGTTTGTCAGAAAATGCAGGCTGTTGCGCAAACGCCAGAGGAAATTTCTACCCCGAATCAATGAGCGATATTCATTTTGGGTGAGAAAATCGTGTGTTACCAGATCAGCCAGACTATGACTGTTGAAATGTCTCCGGGTCACCCAGGCAATGATCTGGATATCACGCAAGCCACCAGGCCCTTCCTTGATATTTGGCTCAAGATTGTAGGCGGTATCATTAAAACGGGCATGCCGTTGTTGTTGTTCCGCCATTTTGGCCTTGAAAAAGGCTTTTGTCGGCCAGATTCGTTGTGGTTCGATCTTTGTTTTCAGTAACTCAAACAATGCAGCGTCACCCAGCAGCAGACGTGCTTCCAGTAAGTTTGTGATGACCGTTATATCTGCCTTGGCCTCAGCAATGCATTGTTTTACCGTACGTACGCTATGCCCCACCTCGAGGCCGATATCCCAGAGCAGTCGGATCAGTTGTTCGATGAAGTCGATATCCGGTGCGGCAAGTTTGCTTTGGTGTAAAAGTAATAAATCGATGTCGGAGTGTGGTTGCAGCTCTGCACGACCGTAACCGCCAACGGCAACCAGGGTCAGTGTGCTGACGACACCAGGGGTTCGTTGATGCTGGCGGGTCCAGACAATATCCAGCACCTGATCCACGGCCCAGGCACGCAGACTGACGATTTCCTGGGAAGAAGTTCCCTCCTTATGGCACTCGTATAGGAGTTTGTGAACCTGGGCCAGCGTGTTACGCAATAAGGGAACAGGATCTTCACCGGCTTCGATACAATTACGTATCTGCAGAGTGTCCAGCAGGTTGTGTTTAGACAGGTAAGCCACCTGGCATCCTATTTTGACATTTCTGCTAATGGATAATCTGCAACCGTACGGTTATTGCTCAAGGTCAAAACTTCATACCCCGTTTCGGTGACCAGCAGCGTATGTTCCCATTGCGCAGACAAACTATGGTCACGCGTGACAACAGTCCAGCCATCACCTAACATTTTGGAATTCCTACGACCGGCATTAATCATGGGTTCAATGGTGAAAATCATCCCCGGTTCCAGTGCCATTCCGGTATTGGGTTTACCATAATGCAGAACCTTGGGGTCTTCGTGAAAACCTTTGCCAATGCCATGACCACAATATTCCCTAACGATTGAAAATCCTTGCTGTTCGGCGATGGTCTGGATAATATGACCGATATTACCAAGTCGGGTTCCAGGCTTGACCATTTTGATTGCTTCGACCATGCAGCGAAAGGTGCATTCCACCAGCCTTTTTGCCAGGATCGATGGCTGGCCGACATAAAACATACGGCTGGTGTCGCCGTGATAGTCATCTTTCAGAACGGTGATATCGAGATTTACGATATCACCATTTTTGAGTTTTTTATCACCGGGTATACCGTGACAGATGACATGATTGACCGAGCTGCAAATCGATTTCGGGAACCCGTGGTAGTTTAATGGAGCCGAAATCGCCTTTTGCTCCCTATCAGTATAATCATGACAGAGTTGATTGAGATGATTGGTAGTGACGTCGGGCAGAACATGTGGTGTAATCATGTCCAGTACTTCGGAGGCGAGTCGGCCGGAAATACGCATTTTTTCGATTTCGAGCGCAGTTTTAATGGTAACAGTCATTGTTGTTCCGGGTGGGTAGATGTGTGTTGAAAAGCGATCCATATGCTATCACACACGCTGCCTGGCATGCGCAATGACCTGGTGATATCAGCAGCACTCACCGGAAATGCGATAATAAAGATTTGTTTGTCGCCTTTATGAGCCAGTTGGCCAAATAGCCATCGAGCGAGAAAACAATCAGCAAATCCTGGTCGGAGCTCCCGTGTTGATCTGTTTGGTAAGGTAATAAAATGATGAAGGAAAAGCATTCAATATTATATTACGCACACGATCCGATGTGTTCCTGGTGCTGGGGATTTCGCCCTGCCTGGATACAGCTGCAGCTATTATTGCCTGATATAGTCAGGGTCGTGAAACTGGTGGGTGGTTTGGCTGCGGATTCAGATCAGCCGATGCCGCTACAGATGCAGCACTATCTACGACAAACATGGCAGTCCATCGAACAGCGAATTCCCGGCACCCGCTTTAACTATGATTTCTGGGAACAATGTCTTCCCAGACGTAGTACCTACCCGGCATGCCGGGCGGTCATTGCAGCGGCACATTGGGGAAAGGCAGATGAAATGACCCATGCCATACAACAAGCCTATTATCTTCAGGCCCGCAATCCATCCGATGAAGAAGTGCTGGTGGCTCTGGCCACGCAACTTGATATCGATGCTGTTGCCTATACCGAAAGTTTGCATTCTGAACAGGTCCGGGTCGAGATGGCGCGACAGTTTCACCGTGTTGGAGAATTGGGAGTCGGTGGATTTCCCGGTCTCGTTCTGGAACATGACGGTGCCACGAATCCGATTGCAGTGCAGTATACAGATCCACAAGCGATGTTAAATCAATGCGTAACTTTGCTGTTTTCTTAAGCCTTAATTAAGTATCCCGGTGTATGCTGGGTGTCATACGTTTTCGTGTCAGGAATATTCTTTCATAAATAACCAGGAGTTTTACTATGCGACGATTCAAATTACCTGTAGTCCTGTTATTGACTGCAATGCCATTGCTGGCATCTGCGAGTGTGGTATCCGATTTGCAAAGCAAGTACCAGGCAGCCGGTGCGGGCCCTTTCACGGCAGCCGCCGGGCAGACTTTTTGGAATACCAAACACAACAACGCGAAAGCGGGCAAACAACGTGATTGTACTGGCTGTCATACCAGGAACCTGAAGGTGTCTGGCAAGCATGTCAAGACGGGGAAGGTGATCAAGCCTATGGCACCATCAGTCAATCCAGCTCGTTTGACCGAAGCCAAAAAGGTGAAAAAATGGTTCCGGCGTAATTGCAAGTGGGTTCTCGGACGTGTGTGTACAGCACAGGAAAAAGGTGATGTATTACAATTTTTGTCCGCTCAATAAGTGTTTCTCGGTCACCATACATTAATATTTAAATAAGGAGCTTTTATGATGAAAAAAATTCAGTCCTCTTTAACCGGCTTAACCGGCTTAACCGGCTTGCTGATGTTGACCGTCAGTTTATGGCTGGCGCAATCAGGTGTCGCACTGGCCAGTCAAGGTTCAAAGGCATATCAAACTGAATGCAGTGCATGTCACGTTGCCTATCCAACAAAAGGTTTGTCTTCTAAAAGCTGGAAAGGGATTATGAGTAATTTAGCCGACCATTTCGGTGATAACGCAGAGTTGTCTCCTGAAACGTCAAAATTAATCAGCCAGTATTTACAAAAAAATGCCTCGGGTCGTCGCTGGTTCTCGTCAGCGACATCAAAGTCAAACCGGATTACCGATACTACCTGGTTTCATCGGGCCCATAATGAAGTGCCTTCACGGTGGGTAACAGGCAATCCAAAGGTCAAAACCTTTGCTCGTTGCGATGCCTGCCACACAGGCGCAAAGCAGGGTGTATTTAGTGAGCACGGTGTCCGAATTCCAGGGCGTAGCCGTGGTGGTGACGACTGATTGCTGTACCACTGAAATTTGTCGGCATGATCGGTTTTTTGATCATGCTGGCAGTTCAGGTTAGTGTGGCGGACGACTTCAATCAGGAACAGCTGGAAGTTCGCGAAATGCTCGCCAGTGGAAAAATTTTGTCCCTTGACAAGATATTATCCGCTCTTCAAAAAGAATTGCCGGGGTATCACTTGCTCAAAGTCAAGCTTGAAAGCAAATATGATTTGCCTGTTTATGAACTGGATTTTGTAAACCCTGGCGGGGAAGTGCTGGAGATCGAGGTCGATGCATCTAGTGGTACAATCATTAAACAAAAAATTGAAACTGATTAGGAGGCTGTCCGAGAACAGAGAGCCTACTGCGGAAAATCGGGCTTTGGTCCATTTTTCCGCTCATTTTCGTTAAATAGAATGACTATTCGCCTCAAAGGATCGAAAAAATGTCCTCAAATCCGCTTTCCCTCGCTACGACCGCCATGGATGGCGGAAGTGCCGGTTTTGCAGGAGCAACAAACCGGTCGGCTCCTGTTCTCGGACAGCCTCCTAGGGTACGAAACAAGATTCGAATATGAGACTTCTACTGGCAGAGGATGACAAGGGGCTGTCCGATGTGCTGAGTAATGAATTGCAGCAATGCGGTTACGCAGTGGATGTGGTGGACAATGGCATTGATGCCCAATTTATGGGTGATGAAGTCGGTTATGCTGCCATTATTCTTGACCTCGGCTTGCCGGGTCGCAGTGGTCTGGAAGTGCTGAAAAACTGGCGTAACAACGAAAATGCTGTACCGGTCATTATTCTGACGGCAAGAGATGGGTGGTCAGAACGGGTTTCCGGCCTGCAGGCTGGCGCGGATGACTATGTGGGCAAACCCTTTCATTTTGAAGAACTTAAAGCCCGTGTGGAGGCCTTGCTACGAAGAGCCGCCGGTCAGGCAGGTCAACACCTGACCGTTGCCGGTCTGACCCTTAATGAAGACCAGTATCAGGTCATCGACAGGAATGGGAACGCAACGCGACTGACGGCGATGGAGTTTCGATTACTAAAAATCTTTATGCTTAACAGCGGTAAAATCCTCTCGAAAACCCGTTTGATTGAGTTGTTGTACGATGATGAAGGTTCCGGTGACAGCAATGTTCTTGAAGTTTATATTCATAATTTACGCGAGAAACTGCATACGAATGCGATCCACACCCATCGTGGCCGAGGTTACCAGCTGGTTGATACTGTAACATGAGGTCACTGGCATCGTATCTGCATTTAAGTCTGACCATTGGTGTAGTCATTGTTTTGACATCGGTCTGGATGTTGGGACACTTTGCCGTTTCATCACTAACCCAACAGTTCGTCGCAGATAAACTCAATCACGATATTGAAAGTCTGTTAGCCTCCATCGATCTGCAGCAGCGAAATGTAGGTCCGGTCCGAGAGCACATGCCTGCGGTCTATCGCCAGCCTTTTTCTGGCCACTATTATATTGTTCATTATCCAGGTAATACCGCATTTACATCCCGATCCCTCTGGGATTTTACACTGACCGTTTCTGATCTTGCACCGGGGCAGAGTCAAACGAGGACCGTGGCCGGGCCGCAGCGGCAGGAACTATTATTGATTTCACGTGGTTTTGTTCGAAAGGGCCAAAATCTTACCATTGCTGTGGCCGAGGACATGATCCCTTTTCATGACCGAACGAATGTGTTCGTGCGTTATTTTGCGATCTTGTCTGTGGCGGGACTGTTGTTGTTGCTATTGTTACAGCGGTTGGTGGTCAGGACCACGGTTCGCAAGTTGGGGGAAATTCAAAAGGATATACTGGCCTTGTCCAGTGGGGAAAAAGAACAGTTAAACCAGCATGTCCCCACTGAAGTCCAGCCGTTAGTTAGCGAAATCAATCATTTATTGGGTATGTTGCGCGATCGTCAGAAGCGCTCGCGCAATGCGCTGGGTAATCTCGCGCATGCCTTGAAGACACCATTGGCGTTATTGATGCAAATTCTTGAGCGCAACAAAGTAATGTCAGTATCTGAGGTTGTTATAGCGACCACACAGGCCAGTCGGATCCAGCAGTTGATACAGCGCGAATTGAAGCGAGCCAGAATTGTTGGCAGTGGTAGTTCTATTGCACCGTTTGATGCCCGTAAAGAGCTGCCTGATCTGGTGTCGGCATTACGGGCCATGCATCGGAACAAAACAATAGACATTTCACTGGATCTCGATACTGACTTGCCAAAATTTGGTGAGCGCGAAGATATGCTGGAATTGCTCGGGAATGTGCTGGACAATGCGGTTAAATGGGCCCGCTCCCGGGTGTTGTGTCGAATACATCATGGTGACATGATCGAGATCCATGTAGAGGATGACGGCGACGAACTCGATGCTCCGACACTAGATAAATTGGCAATACGCGGTCAACGTCTTGATGAAACTGTAGAAGGTCATGGCCTTGGTTTGTCGATTGTTAGTGATATTGTCAAGCATTATGGTGGGAGTATGATATTCAGAAATTCACACTCACTGCACGGATTACAGGTCGAAATTGCATTACCAATTCGACCTGCAAATTAAGAAAAATATTCGTTGCAGGCTTTATTCGCCGCTGTCGCAGCTATTGCGCAATTTTTTCGGTAAAAATGATAAGTTCACCCGGGTGCTGCCATTCTTTTGCATGGTTTTATGACAAGCTTGACAGTTGGCCCTGGAGTTTACTTCGGGTTGAGTCCACACCGCCTTGGCACAACTACGATGCTTCTTGATAAAGCGGCTTGCTTCGGTGATACGGGTAGCCCTGGTTTTTTGGCGCCATTTTTTTGCCGCATGAATATTGCTCTTGTCACTTGAATATTTTACATAATAAGCGGTGATATTTTTGGTTATTGCAGCATCCAGTGTGATGCTTTCTCCAAAGTGTGTTGACAAATGACTGATCATGTCGCGCCAGGATTTTGCTGTGAGCGTCTGTGGCGGGAAAGCCATGTGACAATCGGTGCATTCGGCCAGCACGGTTTTGTTTTTGATTACCGGGAAGGTTTCCGCTGTACTGACTGAAGAGAGAAGTGAGAGCATTGCAGCGATAGTAGAAACGATTGTAAATCGAATTTTCATAGAGTATTTCCCAAAATGTATCGTTGAAGAGCCACGACACTTTACAACCTGCAGTCTGTCCTGTCCATGCAGTCTTGTCACGACAAAAAAAGCGCAGGCGAGGCCTGCGCTCAATAAGAGGTTGCGATAATCCAATAATATATGAGTATGACGGCGTGCAGTTTAACCGGCCGTGCAAACGCCTACAGAATGATCACATTGATTGCCGTTATCATTCCCGTGGCTTGCATGGCCGCTGTCATTGCCGGCTTGGAAGTTGTCACTGGCGTGAGAGTTGTCATTGGTATGGTTGCCATCGTTGCCGGTGTGAGAGCTGTCATTGGCGTGGTTGGTGTTATTGCCGGCATGAGAATTGTCGTTGACATGGTTGGCGTCATTGCCGGCATGGGAGTTGTCATTGGCGTGATTGGTGTCATTGCCGGCATGGGAGTTGTCATTGACATGATTGGCGTCATTGCCGGTCTGTGAGTTGTCATTGGTGTGGTTGATGTTATTGCCGGCATGGGAGTTGTCATTGACATGGTTGGCGTCATTGCCGGCATGGGAGTTGTCATTGACATGGTTGGCGTCATTGCTGGCATGGGTATTGTTATGGTTGGTATCATTACTGACATGATTTACATCGTTGTTTTGGCCAGGCCTACTACGTTCGCCTGTTTCATGACGAGTAGTCCCTGTTTTTTTGTTTGTGATGGTATGACCATCTGAACTGGCAGTGCTTCCTGTAATCCGGATATTGTCCAAGTGCGTTGTCTCATTTCGATTCAGGTGCACCGGGATTGCTGCTGTTCCGGCTGAGGAAGTCAGTACAAGGGTTTGAGAGCCTTCCTGCACGCCTTCCAGTCTGAAGTCACAAGAAGAGCTGACACGTTTTGAAATACTTCCCACTGACGCTGTAATCGACGTACAATCCAGCGCCTGAGCATTATTACCGGCGAAGAGTTGGCGGACTGCCAGGCGTGCGATCTGCGTATCGATGCCTTGGTTCATGGCAACCGGACTTGAACCTAAAGCAGTGATATTTCCTGTTAACGTGGTTTTGCCTAAACTGGCCGTGGAAACAGATCCACCACCTGATGTCGATCCACCACCAGAACAGGCACTGAGTGATGCAGCCAGGGTTAATCCAATTGCGAGGGAGAGTAAGTTACGGTGTGTCGTTTTCATGGTCTGTTTTTCCTGATTTGAGAGATTATCAATGAGTGACGAGCATCATACTGATGGATTGCTTAAGGCACACTTAAGAAGGGGGGGTGCTCCATGCAGATAAAATCCCCTCAGGGATCTGGGCCCGGGTTGGTGTCTTCGCAACGATTATTTGGTATTTCCTTGCTGCTGCTGTCTGCCTTGTGCTGGAGCACCAGCCTGGTAACAGCCTTTTTGATCTCTCAAGAGGGGATTTCGGTCAATACTTCCAACGCCGGTCGTTTTTTGCTGGCGACCGTGGTGCTGCTGGGTTATCAAATATTTCACAAACGCCCCATAGGTTTGCCGGCAGATGGTCTGCGGTATGCCTTGCAGCTGGGCGTTTGTGGATTCTTTATCAGTTTCGGTTACCTCACTGCAACCCAATACATCCCCGTTAGCCTGGCTGTTTTATTGTTTTATACGGCACCATTCTTTGTGGCACTCGCGGTGCGTTTTATTGAACACCGGCCATTGTCCGGCCGCAAGATGATTGCCCTGATGACAGCATTCGCCGGTCTGGCTCTGGCATTGAACTTGTCAGCTGATATTCATTTGTCATTGGCAGGAATTGGCTTTGCATTGCTGGCCGGTGGCTCACTGGCCACACTGATTCTCCTGAGTGCCAGGAAAGGCCATCTTTATGACAGTGTAGCCGTGAATATCCATATGCTGGCTATTGCCAGCTTTCTCTTCGTAATCGTTGTTTTGTTATCCGGCGACTTGACAATGCCGCAGACGCCGGTGGTCTGGGGAAAATTGGGTATTGTTGGTTTAACAGTCGCAGTGGCACAACTGGCCATGTTTATTGGTGTGCGATATACCGGTGCATTGCTCGGCGCCATGTTGATGAATTTTGAGCCGCTATTTACAATCAGTCTGGCGATCATCCTGATCGGAGAGCAATTGGGTCAATCTCAGATTATTGGCGCCATTCTGGTTGTCAGTGCCGTATTCCTGATCTCCTGGCCTGGAAGGCTGAAGATCCGTTCCAGTCGATTAACTCAAGAGCCTGAATTCAGGGAGACTTAATCAACGATCGGCGTGGAAAAGACCTTTTTTCAGGGTTCCCTGAACGGTAAAATTGTTTCTGGTGGTCAGAAGAATGGCCATTAACACGGTTAATGCGGTGCCGGAGAATATGGCAATCATGATGACCAGTTGATATTTGATCGCAGTCATCGGGTTGCCACCACCGAGAATAACGCCGGTCATCATGCCTGGCAGTGATACCAGACCGACGGTGGAGATCGTCGCAACAGTCGGTGCCAGAGCGGCCTGACAGGCGTCACGGGCAAATGGTGCCAGGGCTTCTTTGAGAGTTGCACCCTGTGCCAGCGTGAGTTGATACAATCTCTCGTTGTCGTGGAGCGCCTGATAGAAATGGCTCAAACCGATGATATTCGCCCGTAGGCAATTTCCCAGGATCATTCCGGCAATCGGAATAATGTATTGCGCTGCAAGTACGGATGTGTCTTGCAATACCACAAACAGCAGAAACAATAACGGGATCAGCGCACCAACCAGCATGGCGAAGAACAGGCCTGCTGCCATTCGCCGCAAATGCAGTTTGCAGCCTCGGGCGATTGATACATCAGCCACGATAACCATGCCCAGTATCCAGATGCCGGTCAGCCAGGGACTGTTGCGATCGAAAATCAGCTGTAAATAAAACCCGACAAACAACAGCTGCAGGGTCATTCGGGCCAGTGCTGTGAAGGTTTGCCCCAGTAACGGAATGCGCAACCAGAGAATAATCCCAAGGGGAAAGACAAGTAACAGATAGGCGGCAGCAAGACCCCAAAGATTGATATCGACGATATTCATCACCGGCCCGGTCGCGTTGTTGTCATAGTAATTTTTCGACTGGAAAATCCATGCCACTCCTGATCGTGGGAAACAGAAAGCACACTCAGATTCCCGGAGTCTCGAAGCAGATCGATGACGGCCATTTTGGCATCCTGATCCAGAGCCGAAGACGCTTCGTCAAGCAGCAGGATTTTTCGTTCCAGCAATAAGGCCAGTATCAATGCGACACGTTGTTTTTCACCACCGGAAAGTTGTTCCATAGTCCGCTGCAAAAGGGTTTGTGGTAATAAAAGGTGTTCCAGTAATCCAGGAATGCGTTGCAGGTTATATTGCTGTGATCGATTGATTTTAAAAGAAAATGGTCGTTGTAATATTTGCTCTACCGAGCCCTGGCCGAGCATGGGTTCTTGTGGTACGTAGGCGATCAGCGGACGAAGTTGCCATACAGAACGGTCGGTCAATTCCCGGCCAAGGATTTTGACCGAACCGCGTTGTGGCAAGATGAATCCGAGCAGACAATGCAACAGGGTCGATTTCCCGCAACCCGATGGCCCGGATATCGACACTTTCTCATCTTGATCCAGATGCAGGCAGAAATCATCCAACAGCCGGACACCATCGAGTTCAACGTCGAGGTTATTGACGACGATCACAGGATGGTCTTTTGGCTTTTCAGACATGACGTATCGGATTGCCCATTAGTTTTGAAAAAGAGCGGGGACAGGAACATGAAGGCTATGGCCGTATACGCAGGCTGTGTATGGTGGAATAAATTTCTGGTGCCAGATCTTGATAAGCCTGGTCATCAATGAGATCACCCAGTGTCGTATCGGTTCGGACAATACCGCTGTAGGCAGCACCTTGCTGTGCGTACAGGAAACACTCGAGATGAACAGCATGTTTACCATCCGGGAGTAACACCCGCAATCTTGATGATGGTTGTGGTCCGGCATTGAGCTCAATACTGCCCAGACTGATGGATATTGCCTTGCCTTTGGCCTGACCGGCCAGTTGCAATGCCATCGGCAGGCATATCGATAAACCCGCCATGGCAGGTTTGTTGCGATACGTTTGATCCGGCTCGGGAGCATTACCAAACAGGGTCAGCAGCAGGTGAACTGGCCAACGTGAAGAAGGGAGTATTTCGATAAAACGAACTTTATTTTTGAGCTCATTTCTGACTACAGACCAACTTGCAGGAAAGGAGAGTTGATATTGCTTCCACTGCAGGTTCCTTAATTCTGCAGCACTTGTGGCGAGTGTTGCGAACAATAACAACACCGCACCAAGGCACTGGTGAAACACTTTCATATGGAAAGATCCTCAAGACAATCCAAACTGCAGTTTTCGACTCCAGTAGCTGGATCGTTTATAGTACTGAGCAATAAAGAAGGGCTCAAGTTTCACACTTTTGATTTTGTGGTAACATGGTAACTATGCTCTATCCTATTGAAATAATCGCCTCTTTTCGACCAGAATTCCACCTTCGCCCAGAGTTAATTTTGTATGGGTTTGCTATAAATCAGCACCCGGTACTCTATAGAAAACTTCTGTTCCAAAACCCTTTAGTGGTTAAAAGAATGCCAGGGGAAGCGTCCGGGTAACATGTAATTTCCGTTCAGATGTTGTGATCGAGCACTTCGCCACGAGCCGGGTAATCATTTTTAAGCACGAAATCCAGTGCCCCCAGAACTTCGGCAAATGAAGGGCGGGCGAAGGGCATGGTCTGTACAGAGCCGAAATATAAAGTTCCATCATTACGTACCAGAAACATTCCCGGCTCGGAGAATAGAGCCGGTTCTTCGTGTCCGGTAGAAGTTTTACCGCGGCTGCTGGAGATGTACAAGCCCCACTTACGGGCTTCTTCCAAACTAAAATCATAACCTACAGTCAGCCGATCCAGTTGCCAATCTGCACGGGTTTGTTCGGCACGTTCGCGATCATCACCACTGATCGCGATCACTTCTGTACCCAGTGTATGGAATTTTTCGAGTTTTTTATTCAGATCACCCAAATAACGGCTGCAGATCGGGCAATGCAGGCCGCGGTAAAACACCACCAGGGTGAAGTTCTCACCCAAATGTTCCTGAAGATCCCATTGTTCACCATCTACAGTTGGGACGCTGAGTTTTGGAACCGGCTGGCGCGGGAAAAGGGATTGGATGGTTGGCATGTTGGTGTACTCTTGGTGTGGGGTGGATGAAAATCGTGACCAGTCGATTATATGGAGATGCCGACCTTGTCACAAGACCTCATGAGTCAGCAATCATAACCGTGAACACTGCTTGAAAAAATTGGAGGTCAGGTGTACTTTATAGCACTCATATGAGCATTAAAGTAATCAATATGTGTTATCTCGGACAGGCTCCTGGCGCAAGAATGGCATGAAAAAATATCCGCACAGAAAACCGGCTGTCGAGGCGGCGCTGGTTGCGGCTGGTGTCTCCAGTCAGATTGTTGAATTGCCCGATTCAGCAAGAACAGCAAAGCTGGCAGCGACGTCGATTGGCTGTTCTGTAGCCCAGATTGCCAAGAGTATTGTCTTCAGGGTCCACGATACGGGTCGAGCGGTGCTGGTCGTGGCCAGTGGTATAAACCGTATCGACGAAGAAAAGATTGCAGCACATCTTGCTGAGCCGATTGAAAAAGCAACAGCCGATTTTGTGCGGAATTCGACCGGTTATGCCATCGGTGGCGTGCCACCCTGTGGTCACAGTACAAAGTTGCAGATCTACATCGACCGAGAGCTTTTAGCACTGAATCCATTATGGGCAGCCGCCGGGACGCCACATGCTGTCTTCTCACTGACACCCGAACAATTACAACTTCTGACCGCAGGAACTGTTATAGATGTCATCTAAGGGCTCCAGGCTAAATCATGCCTTCAGCACAGATTGAAATTGCATTTATGCTGAGATTCAGTGTTACACGGCTCCAATACCACGCAGGATGATCTCGGTGACCTGCTGTTTGGCTCTACTGAATTGTTCATCATCAAGTGGTTGATTACCGTTTAATGTGGTGATTTGCTGGGCGAAGTCGGCATAGTGCTGGGTCGTGGCCCAGATCATGTATAGTAGATAGTGCGGTTCAATCGGGCGTATCGAGCCTTTTTCGATCCAGGTCTGTATACACCGCACCCGACTGACCGTCCATTCCTGCAGGGTGGTTTCGAGATAGTGCTGGATCAACGGCGCACCACGCATGATTTCATTGGCCCAGACCCTGGATCCATTCGGGCGGGACCGGGACAGGTCCATCTTGGCATGGATATAACGTGTTAACGCTTCAACAGGTTGATCTATGGTGTCGAAGGTGTTGGCCGCCGTCAACCAGGCTTCGGCGACATTGCCCAATACCTGTTGATACAGCAGTTCCTTGGTGTCGAAATAGTAATGCAGGTTGGCTTTGGGTATTGCTGCGCGGCGGGCAATTTCCGTAGTTGTCGCGCCTTTGTAACCACGTTCAGCGAATACGCTTTCCGCAGCGCGCAGTATGGTTTCGAGATTTTCTTCCCGAATGGCCGCCTTGCTTCTTTTTATCACGGCTTCACTCATATATTATCAATAACCGCAGGTATAACGGTTGCAATACTTCCGCTTGTTGTATTATGCTGACCATTAGGTCAAGATTGTAGCAGAACACTGGAGAGAGCGTAACCGGCGACTGATTTTAGTGTTGATTTCAGGATCTGGCAGACCATGAGATCTGCTCCTATTCACGATATATTCCACAGGTGAGCATTATGCCAAAAAAGATTCACAGCATTGTCAATGGCGTCAGCCAACCCTCGACGAGTGGTCGATTCCATGCTGTATTCAACCCTGCAACGGGTGAACAAACCGGGCAGGTAGATCTGTGCACAGCTGCAGAGGTTTCCGCTGCAGTAGCTGCTGCCAAGGCCGCTTTACCGGGCTGGGCGGCGACACCGCCGATGAAACGGATCCGTTGTCTGTTCAAATTCAAGGTACTTCTGGAACAGAATGCAGATAAAATCGCCCACCTATTGAGTGAAGAGCATGGCAAAACTGTCGATGATGCCATGGGTGAGCTGTCACGTGGTATTGAGGTAGTCGATTTCTGTTGTGGTATACCGCATTTGCTCAAAGGAGAATTCAGTCGCAATGTCGGTACCGGTGTCGATACCTATTCCGATCGTCAGCCCCTGGGTGTGGTTGCAGGCATAACCCCGTTCAACTTTCCGGTCATGGTGCCGATGTGGATGTATCCGGTGGCGGTCGCTTGTGGAAATACCTTTGTTTTAAAACCATCCGAACGTGATCCTTCCTCGGGTCTGTTTGTTCAGGAGCTGGTTGCCGAGGCGGGATTCCCTGCCGGTGTCATCAATGTGGTGACGGGTGACAAGGAAGCGGTCGATACACTGTTGACCCATCCTGATGTCAAGGCGGTCAGTTTTGTTGGTTCGACCCCGATTGCAGAATACGTCTATCGCACCGGTACGGCCAATGGCAAACGGGTTCAGGCCCTGGGTGGGGCCAAGAATCATATGGTCATCATGCCTGACGCCGATATGGAACAGGTTGCCGATGCCCTGATGGGTGCAGTCTATGGTTCGGCGGGTGAGCGTTGTATGGCGATTTCTGTGGCAGTACCGGTCGGTGAAGAGACCGCAGATCGTTTGATTGAAATCATGAAACCGAGAATTGAGGCCCTGCAGGTCGGGCCAGCTACCGATGCCAGCTCCGAAATGGGCCCATTGATTACACAGGCCAGTCTGGATCGGGTCAGTGGTTATCTGGATCAGGGTGTTGCAGAAGGCGCCACCCTGGTGGTCGATGGCCGCAAACAGCGACAGGCGGCCTGGAACAACGGCTATTTCATCGCCGGCTCCCTGTTTGACCATGCCAGCACAGACATGTCGATCTATAAGGACGAGATATTCGGTCCGGTGATGGTTGTGGTGCGCGCAGACAGTTTTGCCACGGCGCTGGAGATGGTCAATGTTCATGAATATGGCAATGGTACAGCGATATTTACCCGTGACGGGGATAGTGCCCGCACCTTTGCCAATGCCGTAGAAGCCGGTATGGTCGGTATCAATGTCCCGATACCGGTACCGGTGGCGTACCACAGCTTCGGTGGCTGGAAGCGTTCACTGTTTGGTGACCACTCGATTTATGGGCCGGAAGGGGTGCATTTTTATACCCGTCTGAAAACGGTCACCACTCGTTGGCCGGCAGGAATCCGTACCGGCGCGCAATTTAATTTCCCTACCCTGGAGTGATTTGGTGGAGTAATACGGCGGTAAATGACTGATAGCACCTGCGGTTGGGGGGCTGCAGGTGCTTGCAAGCAAAATTTCGTTCTGTAAATATTAAGGAGAGTAGAAGATGGCAAAACTGAAAGGTGGTTTGATCCAGATGAGTCTGAAGGGAGATGCTTCGATGAGCCCCAAACAGATTCGCGATAAAATGATCGAAGCCCACATCCCGTATATCGAGGAAGCAGGCAAACAGGGTGTGCAGGTGTTGAGTTTTCAGGAAGTATTCACCCAGCCTTATTTTTGCCCCAGTCAGGATGCCAAATGGTATGCTGCTGCCGAAAGTATCCCGGACGGTCCGACCGTGAAGCTGATGCAGGAGTACGCGAAAAAATACAGTATGGTGATTGTGGTGCCGATCTATGAAGAGCACATCACCGGAATTTATTACAATACTGCCGCCGTAATCGATGCTGACGGTTCCTATCTGGGCAAATATCGCAAGACCCATATCCCACATGTGGCCGGTTTCTGGGAGAAGTTTTTCTTCAAACCCGGAAATACCAGCTGGCCGGTTTTTGATACTGCCTATTGCAAGCTCGGGGTTTATATCTGTTATGACCGTCATTTCCCGGAAGGTTGGCGTGCACTGGCCCTCAGTGGCGCAGAATACATCATCAATCCATCTGCGACGGTCGCCGGATTATCCGAATATTTGTGGAAACTGGAGCAACCTGCTGCGGCTGTTGCCAATGGTTGTTATATCGGTGCCATCAACCGGGTCGGTACCGAAGCGCCGTGGAATATCGGTGAGTTTTATGGCCAGAGTTATTTTGTCAATCCACGTGGTCAGATCGAGAAAATCGCTTCCCGTGACCAGGACGAGTTGATCGTGCATGATATGGACATGGATATGGTTCGTGAAGTACGTAACACCTGGCAGTTCTTCCGCGATCGACGGCCGGAAAATTATGGCATTTTGACCGAACTCTGATCCTCGATTACTAATGTGGTGACGCCCGGCCTTGCGGCCGGGTTGCCACTGGTCTTTCATCAAGAAAAAGGAAATTAACGCTTGCAGACGAATGCACAAACGGCTAGCGCCCAGTCCTCACCGGTCATCGATATTCATGATCTTTCACTGGTCTTTAAGACGGCCGATGGCCCGGTCAATGCCTTGCATGAGGTTTCACTGGAAGTTCAGCGTGGTGATTTTGTCTCTTTTATTGGCCCATCGGGCTGTGGCAAGACGACCCTGCTGCGGGTAATCGCCGATCTCGAACAGCCGACCGATGGCAACATCCAGATCAATGGTGTCAGCCCACATGAAGCACGACTTTCCAGGGCCTATGGTTATGTATTTCAGGCTGCCGCCCTTTATCCCTGGCGCACCATCGAACGCAATGTAGCACTGCCGCTGGAGATTGCCGGTATCGACCGTGAGGAAAAACGTCGTCGGGTCGATCAGTTTCTGGAGCTGGTTGAGTTGCAAGGTTTCGAGAAGAAATTCCCATGGCAGTTGTCCGGCGGGATGCAGCAAAGGGCATCGATTGCCCGGGCATTATGTGTCAAACCCGAGTTGTTATTGATGGATGAGCCTTTCGGTGCGCTGGATGAGATTGTTCGTGATCATTTGAACGAACAACTGCTGAAACTCTGGGTCAAGACCAACAAAACCATCGTCTTTGTGACCCATTCAATCCCCGAAGCGGTCTTTCTTTCAAAACGTATCGTCGTGATGTCACCAAGACCCGGTAGGGTGATTGATATCATCGATACCGATTTTCCCAATGATCGTACCCTGGATATTCGGGAGACGCCTGAATTTATCGAGATTGCCCACCGGGTACGTGAAGGGCTGCGCTCCGGTCATGAATGATTCCACCCAGCGAATCCTGTCATGAACAATACGATGCAATCTGACGCGCTACCGTCGTTATGGCAGCGCATGATGGCGGGCACAACCGGGCCTGTCACTGTGATGGTGATCGGCCTGATTGTTATCTGGTATGTCGCCGTGGTTTTCATGAATACACCCTGGCAGATCGATAAATTCAAACGTGCCCATAAGCAATGGACGACGCTGGAACTGGTGCAACAGACCATGCAACAGCGTCGACCGGTGATTCCGGCCCCACATCAGGTGTTGGTCGAGCTCAATAAGACCGTGTTACAGCAAAATATCACCTCCAAACGCAGCCTGATTTATCATGCCGCTGTCACCTTGTCATCGACCCTGCTCGGGTTCCTGGTTGGTGCACTGTTGGGAATATTATTGGCAGTCGGTATTGTGCATGTGAAATCCCTGGACAAGAGTCTGATGCCGTGGATTATCGCCTCCCAGACCATACCGATCCTGGCGATTGCGCCGATGGTGATCGTGGTCCTGGGTGCAATCGGTTTAAAGGGATTGATTCCAAAATCCATTATATCGATGTATTTGTGTTTTTTTCCGGTCGCCATCAGTATGGTCAAGGGCTTGCGATCACCGGACCCGTTGCAACTGGATTTGATGCGCACGTTTAGTGCCAGCAAGAGTCAGATATTTTTCAAGTTGCGTTGGCAATCGGCATTGCCGTATCTTTTTACCAGCCTAAAAGTATCGGTTGCGATCAGTCTGGTGGGCGCCATCGTGGCAGAGTTACCTACCGGTGCCCAGGCCGGACTCGGTTCCAGATTGCTGGCCGGTTCCTACTATGGCCAGACCGTACAAATCTGGGCTGCACTGGTGGTGGCATCGGTGCTGGCCGCAGGGCTGGTT